>NZ_QVFV01000008.1:31929-183807 GCF_004212215.1 Leptolyngbya iicbica LK | reverse complement strand
CGCCTCGCTCCTCGATTTGTCAAATCCCGACCACGGTTAGCTTGCAGCTTTCACCGCCATAGTTTTGTCCCTGTACTTTGGTTGGACTTAGCCAATTCCCCTCCGAGGGAGGGGCTAGGGGTGGGTTCTTGTCACTTACCAGACCGCTTCAGGATGATTGTCTGGGAATGCTACAACTATCCCAGACAAAGATGAGCGATGGGCAAAACTCCTGACTTTCTACCCTATAACCCAAAGCTAAAAGCGATCGCTCGGCGGCTAAGAAACAACATGACGCCAGCTGAAATAACCTTATGGCAGCATCTCAAAGGTAAACAGATGGCTGGCTTTGACTTTGATCGCCAAAAACCAATTGATGAATACATTGTTGACTTCTACTGCAAGCGGCTGAAACTAGCAATTGAGGTCGATGGTTCTTCTCATAATTGCAAAGAGTCTCAAATTCAAGATCGCTATCGACAATCACGGCTTGAATCTTTAGGTATTAACTTTCTACGATTTCAGAATAGTGAGGTACAGCATGAAACGGAAGCCGTTTTGACCACTATTCGGGCTTGGATTTCAAGTCATCCAGTACGATAGCAAAGCCAAATTTCTCCTGGCAGCGTTTAATGGCAGACAGCAACAATTCCCGACACTCAAACTGCGTGCGCCGAAATTCGCGATTGTTGCATCGCACTGTGACGTGGTAGCAATAGCCTGCAAGTAGCTGACGAGGTTGGCGAGACATCCCAATGATGGCCGATCACTCTGTCTCTACTGTGCGCGATCGCCTGCGCAAACAGGACGTGTCCTTCGCCGTCGTCAACATTCATTGCGCGGCAGGCGGGAACGCTTCGGGGTTAGGTGGGAACCATTCAGAGCCGGGCGGGAATCGTTGAGCAGTCGGTCTTGATCGCCCAGAACATCCCATCGTTAAAATAGGTTTATTGCTGCGGAGATCGTTCCCATGAGCCAAGCCGTCTCTCGCCCATCCAATTACTTAACCTTTGAGGAATACCTGGCCCGTGATCGCGACACCGACCAGCGGCAAGAACTCGTGAATGGAGCGATCGTCGAGATGCCACCCGAATCTGAAGGCAACAACGACATTGCTAGAAAGCTGCTGTTTGAGCTCGCTAAGCTGCTACCGATTACGCTGATCGCCTACAAAGATACTGAGATTGAAGTAACCGGACGACGGGCCACCTGCCGCATTCCTGATTTGCTGGTGCATACAGCAGAGTCAAAAGCCGCGATCGCCGACGCCCGTCGCGCCACCATTACCCGCGATATGCCACCACCAGCCCTCGTGGTCGAGATTGTCAGCCCTGGACAAGTCAATCAAGAACGAGATTATCGCTATAAGCATACCGAGTACGCCGCTCGGGGCATCGCTGAATATTGGATCGTTGACCCAGCCACTCAGCAGGTGACGCTTTGCCTCTGGGTCAATGGACGCTACGAGGACAGCGTGTATACCGACAGCGAAAAACTGAAGTCAACTGTGGTACCGGAATTTGCCCTAAGTCCTAGAGAAATTTTTGCAATTCGTGGTTAAGAGACCCTGGACAAATCTCCCGCGTGAATTTGCAGGGCTGTGGCAAAATTAATGGGTTGAAATTTCAACGGGACGTGGCGATCGCCCCTGGCAACTGGGTGAGGAGAGGGCGCGAGATCGCCAGTAGGCACTGAGATAGAGGGAATATGGCTAAGTTTGTCTTTGTCACGGGTGGCGTGGTTTCCAGCATTGGGAAGGGCATCGCCGCCGCAAGTTTGGGGCGGCTGCTCAAATCGCGGGGCTACTCCGTTTCCATTTTGAAGCTCGATCCCTACATCAACGTCGATCCGGGCACGATGAGTCCCTTTCAGCATGGCGAAGTCTTTGTCACCGAAGACGGGGCCGAAACCGACCTCGACCTCGGCCATTACGAGCGCTTTACCGACACGGCCATGTCACGACTCAACAGCGTGACCACGGGTTCGATTTACCAGGCAGTGATTAACAAAGAGCGGCGCGGCGACTACGAAGGCGGCACGGTGCAGGTGATCCCGCACATCACCAATGAGATCAAAGAACGGATTCACCGGGTGGCCCGCAACACCAATCCCGACGTGGTGATTACCGAAATTGGCGGCACGGTGGGCGACATCGAGTCCCTGCCGTTTTTAGAAGCGATCCGGCAGTTTCGCAAAGACGTGGGTCGCCATGATGTGATTTATATGCACGTCACCCTGGTGCCTTACATCGCCGCAGCGGGCGAGGTCAAAACGAAGCCCACTCAGCATTCGGTCAAGGAACTGCGCTCCATCGGCATTCAGCCTGATATCCTCGTCTGCCGTTCCGAAAAGCCTATCCCCTACAGCATTAAGGAAAAGATTTCCGAGTTTTGCAACGTCCCAACAGACTGTGTCATCACCACCCATGATGTCGGCAGCATTTACGAAGTGCCGCTGATGGTGGAGCAGGAAGGATTAGCCCATCAAGTGCTCGACATTTTTGGTCTGGAGCAGCGAGAGCCCGATCTGACTCACTGGCAAGCGATCGTCGATGGCATGCACAACACCTATCGCGATGTGGAAATTGCGATCGTGGGCAAATATGTCAGCCTCAACGATGCCTATAAATCTGTCTCGGAAGCGTTGCAGCACGCGGCGATCGCCGCCCACGCCAATCTCAAAATTCGCTGGGTCAACTCCGAAGATCTGGAAGAACAGTCACCGGAAATTTTGCTCAAGGGCATTGACGGCATCGTGGTGCCAGGGGGCTTTGGTACCCGGGGCGTCGATGGCAAAATTCGCGCCATCCAATATGTGCGAGAAAACCAGATTCCTTTTCTGGGGCTGTGTTTAGGGATGCAGTGTTCGGTGGTGGAATGGGCGCGCAACGTGGCCCATCTGGAAAGAGCTAACAGTTCAGAAATGGACCCCGACACGCCCAACCCGGTCATTAGCCTGCTCCCCGAACAGCAGGACGTGGTGGATTTGGGCGGCACCATGCGGCTGGGGCTCTATCCCTGCCGGATTAAACCCGATACCCTGGCGAGTCGGCTGTACCACGACGAAGTGATTTACGAACGGCACCGCCATCGCTACGAATTCAACAACGCCTTTCGCAATCTGTTTGACGAGTCAGGCTACGTGATTAGCGGCACCTCACCAGACGGTCGCCTAGTGGAGATGATCGAATATCCCCACCACCCGTTCTTTATTGCCAGTCAGTTCCACCCCGAGTTTCAATCTCGTCCCAGTGCGCCGCATCCCCTATTTTTAGGCTTTATGCAGGCCGCTTGTGGCGCCAAGGAAGACAATCATGCAGTACCAGCGCTGACAGCAGACAGTCTCGCTTGAGGATAGCAGCGGGCATGGCAGATACCTTGACCCTGGCGCAGGTGGCCGACACCACTGGTAGAGGCGATCGCCCTTGAGCAACAACGCACCATCGACTCTAGAGTTTCAAAGCCCTCAGCCATGACGGCTAAATCCATTGCAAGGACGTGTTACTTGCGGTTTGGTCAGTCCTGAGAAGGGTTGATGGATGCTGTGTTGACGTCAGGGGCGATCGCTAAATTCAGGGGTAAATGGATCATCACCTTCGTACCAGATGCCACTTGGCTGTGTACTTCAAACGTCCCACCAGCCTGTTCGACAATTTTATGCACGATACGCAAGCCAATTCCCACGCCTTGTTGTTCATACAGCTGTCGATCAAACTGCATAAAAGCACCAATTTTGGTGGTTTGCTCAGGTGTCATACCACGGCCAAAGTCTTGCACTGTCAGGGTTAGTTGATTCTGATCAATTTTCCCCATTACGTTAATAGGGGTATCGGGTTGTGAAAACTTCAAGGCATTATCCACCAGCTCTCGCAGGGCAATCACCAAATACCGCTGCGATATCGATACTGGCCCAGCGTCAAAATCACACATTAAGTCTGAGGCTCGCCCCATTTTTTGAGCACAGGTAGACAGTTCTGCGAGTAATCCATCACCCGGAAATAGCCAATCCTCTGAGTCCTCTTGAGAAGATGAAGACGAGTGCTTTAACTCCAGTTCCAGATAAATTAAAAACTTCTGAGTCAGACCTTCTAAACGGCGAGTTGATGTTTCAGTCCAGTCTAAGATTTCCTTGATCTCATCCACATCCATCTCTTCAAGGTCATCTTTAAGAAGCGATAGGGTGCCTAAAATACCGTTAATGGGCGTGTTCAATTCATGGGATAGGCTCCGAGCTAAATTACCTCGCAGCTCATCTAAAGTTTCTTGTAAAAATGAGACTGTGTTGGCTTGCAGAGCCGATAAATTTTGAATTTCATCATACTGTTGTTTCATCCGCAACATTGACTGAATGCGGGCTTTTAACTCAATTGAGTTAATGGGTTTAGTCACAAAATCGTTGGCCCCAGCCGTCAGACAATGGGACATGATCAGGTTGTTATCTAAAGCTGTCACCATGATGATCGGCACAGTCTTCCATTGAGCTTGAGCCCGAATTTTTTGACAGGTTTCGGCCCCATTAATACCCGGCATCATGACATCTAGCAAGATCAAATCGGGGTTTACTTTATTCAGTGCCACCAAAGCTGATTCACCACTATTGACATAGTGAAACTCGTAGTCGCACCGATCTAATAAAGCCTCAATTACGTCAAAGTTGATGGGGTCATCATCGACCACCAAGATACAGCTTTTATTCATACTTTTAGAGCGCAATCCTTTTGACCAGGCCAACTTTATACATTGCCAAATAGCATGACTACTGGCTAAGCGTAGTGCTTTTTATCGGTCTTCTCAAGTGCCCTATCTAACGTCAGTGCGGGTTAAGCCAAAAACCCTTTACTTTCCCCTCCTAAGAGGGACTGATGGGGTGGGTAAGCCACTGACAGCGCCCACCCCGTCCTTCGGACACCCCTCCCGAAGAGGGGATTGGCGATCCCACAGGTGAGCAAAGGCGCTCGAATTTCTTATCCCGAACTAAGGTTATCTATGGTTTTGAGATTGATGTTACTCACCGTGATCGACAGTCAAGCTGAGAGTCACTCGGCAATTCAATATAGGCCGCTGACATAGAGCCGCTTTTAGATGCATTACCTCTTAAGCTACCCAACCGGAGCACGACGCTAACGATTGAGCCGACTCCGCTTTCATTCCGCCTATAGACTCATACTCGCCAATTCGTGAGCATCAGAGTGAATGGGCAAAGTCGTCTTGCCGATGTGAGACTCCTCTCCTTGAAGATCTCGTGCAGCATCGGTTTCGGTGGGCGCGATTCAATGGTGACAGACGCCGTTGCGGTGCAACATCCTCCGCTAAAGCCTCCTCGATCGTGGCGCGATCGGGTCAAGGACGGCCGAGCAACCCTTGAATTTGTGTCACGAGGTCTCGAAGTTTGACCGGCTTGCTCAGATAGTAATTGGCCCCAGCGGCAATACATCGATCGCGATCGCCCTTCATCGCGAGGGCTGTCAACGCGATAATGGGCACCTGTGCCAGCGCTGGATTAGGCATTTGGCGAATCTGCCGAATGGCTTCGAGACCATCCATTTCCGGCATCTGCACATCCATCAAAATGAGATGCGGGGCATGAACTGCGACTTGGTCTAGCGCCTCGCGGCCGGTCCTGGCAACAATCAGTTCATAGCCTTTGGCCTGCAAGTAACTCGAGAGCGTACTGAGATTGGCCTCATTGTCTTCAGCCAGTAAGATGAGCGGCTGGTGAGGGGAAGCAGGCAAATTGGGATCTGATGAAGCAGGCTTTAGGGGAGACGTCTGCTGAGGCATTGTACTGCCGGTGCCCAAGGGGAGATCAACCCTAAAGCAACTGCCGACCCCCACCTCACTGGTCACCTCGACTTGGCCACCATGTAACTGCACAATCCGTTTAACCAATGCCAAACCGAGGCCCGTGCCCATTTGTCGACGATTGAGGGCACCGTCAATTTGTACAAATGGCCGGAAGAGCTTGTGGCGATCGTGGGAGGCAATGCCGATTCCGGTGTCGATTACAGACAAGCGCATGGTTTGAATATCAGCTAAGGACTGCTGGTCATTAGCGTCTAACAACTCTACTTTGAGGGTGATTTCTCCGCCGGTGGGCGTAAACTTGACGGCATTGCTGAGCAAATTAATCAACACCTGATTGATGCGCCGTTCATCCACCACAATGTCTGGCAGTCGATCGGGGATGTCAGCCTGCAATTGAATTTGCTTCTTCAACGCTTGCTGGCGCACAAACGACAGACTGTTCTGACAAAGTGTGGCGACCGAAGTGGGAGCTAGATGCAGTTCCATCTGGCCGGCTTCGACCTTAGAGAGATCCAGAATGTCGTTAATCAAAGTGAGCAGATGGTTACTACTCCGTTCGATCGTGCCGAGGGCTTTAAGTTGGCCCTCATTGAGGGAGCCAAAAACCTGCTCTTGCAATCCTTCAGTCATCCCCAAAATGGCATTCAGGGGAGTGCGTAGCTCGTGACTCATGTTGGCTAAGAACTCATCCTTTAGCCGCGTCGCCCGCGCGAGTTGAGTGTTGGTGCGTTGCAGTTTGGCCTCGGCTTGTTTGCGATCGCTAATGTCATGGGCAATGCCTAAACAACCCACGATATTGCCGTCACTGTCATAGTGGGGTGAGGCATTTGACGTATGCCAGCGCCAACTCCCATCTTTATGCTTGACGCGATACTCCACGCCCTGTTGTTTCTGACCGGTATCAAGGATCCTGTCCAAAAAAGCCAGGCATTGAGACACGTCTTTGGGATGGACGAAGGGTTGAAAAGGCTGATTGAGAACTTCGTCGATGTCATGTCCTAAAATCTCGGTCCAATTCGGAGAGATGTAGTTAAAAATGCCGTCGCTATTCAAGATATAAATAATGTCGTTAGCATTTTCGACCAAGTTGCGAAACTTCTCTTCGCTACTGGCTAAAAGCTGCTGCGCTTCTTGGCGTTCTGTAATATCAATCGAAATGCCACAAAGGTTGCTGAGATTGCCCTCTGAATCTCGCAGCAAAAATTTATTAGACAAAAATGTGCGCTGCTTACCATGAATTGTCAGCACTTCTTCAAAGCGACGGAACTCTTCGTCAGCCAAAATTGACTGATCATTTTGTCGGACTTGCGCAGCATCTTGAGGTAAAAAAATGGCATCTTCAGTTTTGCCAATGATGTCATCAAAGCGGCAAGCAAACAGTTCTAAAAAGGCATGATTGACGAGTGTATAGCGTCCCTGCAAATCTTTGGCATAGATGATTGAGGGCGCAAAATTGAGAAACGCCTGCAACTGCGCTTCGCTTTTCTGCAGTGCGGCGGTACGTTGGGCGACTCGACTTTCCAGTTCCTGATTGAGGTTGGCCAGGGCGGTGGCGGCTTGTTCACGTTCCTTCGCAAGGGCGATCGCGGTCGCCAAAGACCGTAGCATCTCCGCTTCTACGGCATCCCATTCTTTTTCCGCATGGCAATCATCGAGCCCGATAAAGCCAAACATCTCCCCATTGGCAATTAGAGGCACCTCTAAGATGGAGCGAATACCTTGATCGACTAAATACTGTCGCTCCGGCCAAGGAATTTGGGAGACGGGACAGTTCACCACACCGACCGTGCGAAATTGCTCATACAACCACGGCAGATCTCGCTGACAATGCAGATTTTGCAAGCGAGGATTATTCTGTTGTGACGCCACGCCCGGCTGACACCATTCCACCGTCTGACTCACCCAGCAGTCATGGGCCTCATCTCGCACCTGCTCAAATACATAGGCTCGATCAGCGCCAGACATTTCGGCCAAGACCGGCAAAATAAAATCATATAAAGCTTGATTGACGGGGGTGCTGAGTAGCAACTGCTGGATCTCGACCAGCGCTGTCATGTAGCGATCGCGCTTAGCCAGTTTCAACTCTGCCTGTTTCTGTTCCGTGATGTCGCGGATAATCAACATCGCTTCATCGGTGTCAACTTTCACGACGCGCACTTCTTCATAGTGCTGTTCGCCGTTAATTTCAATCGCTTGCTCATAGACTTGCAGCTCGCCAGTCGATATCGCTTGCAGCGTCGCCCGCATTTTCAGTTCAGCCAGTTCTGGGAGGGAAAAGTCAAAGACAGAATGACCCACCGGATCGATGCCCCCGAAGCACACATCGCGATCGGGGGGAATAGACAACACCTCTTGATAAATACCATCTGCGCCAATCACAAAAATGATGTCAGGAATGCCCGCCAGAAACGCCCGCGTTTGGGTCTGGCTGTACAGCAGTGCGGTTTCTGCCCGTCGCCGCTGCTTGCGCACGTTGGCTTCTCGCAGTTCCCGGCGAATCGACTCGGCTAACCGAGTCAAATTGTTTTTCATTAAGTAATCATTGGCACCCGCTTTCATCAGGGCGACCGCCACCGTTTCACCGATGGTGCCCGAGACCACAATAAAGGGAATGTCGAGACGGCTCTGTTGCACCAGTGATAACGCCTCTGAGGCGGTGAAGCCGGACATGTTGTAGTCCGAAATGATGAGATTCCAGGGACACTTTGGCAACGCCGTGATCAGCTCAGTCGCGGTTTGCACTCGTTCCCACACGACATCAAAGCCACTGCGTTTGAGGTGACGCAGCAGCAACAACTCATCATCTTCAGAATCTTCAAGTAACAACAGGGTTAAAGAATTTGGATCCATCATGTCAATGTTTGTTACCAGTAGACTCGGTAGCTAGCCCGGTGCTGGGTGTCTGCCTCACCCCCCATGCTTCAGGCTAATCCGGTAGAAGTTTTACGCTGTCTTATTTAACGGTCACGATGGCCGTTCGAGCGGCCTGGGCCGTGGGGTGCCGGTAGCATCATTCCACCGACGACAAGGGCGATAGGTTCGCAACTTTGCCGACCGAAGTACGACAGAACTGGAGTCGATAACATCGCGATCGCCAGTCGTGCTCTCAGGGGTGCCATATTCAATGGCGGCCGTTTACCAGGCAACCCGCGACAGGATGAACTCTTAAGGAGGCATCGGTTCATTAATCACGGCCCAGTACAGACCGAGTTGACTCACTGCCGTCGTAAATTGCTGAAAATCGACCGGCTTACAGACGTAGCTATTGGCGCCAAGCGCATAACCTTCAGCAATATCCCGGTCTTCCTTTGACGAAGTGAGCAACACCACCGGCAACGAGTGCCAACGATCATGGGCGCGAATCTGCCGGAGCACCTCTAAACCAGGAATTTTGGGCAGTCTAAGATCTAACAGCACCACACAGGGCAGCACCGATAACTGAGACAGCGTATCCAGCGCTTCTTGGCCGCTGCGAGCCACAATGATTTCGTTTTGCAGATTGTTTCGACGCAGAGCCCGCAGGGTCAGGGCTTCATCGTCGGGGTTATCCTCAACCAGCAAGATACTTCTAAGATGCGTCATCATCCTCTCGTCCCTTGATTTGTGGCGTTGTCTGAGGCCATCGGCAAAGAAAAGTAAATGGTGGCCCCAGCTTCAACGGCCCCAGTGCCCCACATCTTGCCCCCATGCCGCTGAATAATGCGCTTGGCCGTTGCCAAACCCACGCCAGTGCCCGGAAATTCGGTCATATTGTGCAATCGCTGAAAGACCCCAAACAGCATGTCAGCATGGGCCATATCGAAACCAGCGCCGTCATCGCGGATGAAATAAGTGGGCTGCTCGCCGCGATCGCACTGCCCCAGTTCGATCTGGGCGGTGGGGTGATGCTGGGTAAATTTCCAGGAATTTTGGACCAAGTTGCTGATCACCACACCGAGCAAGGTGCGATCGCCCCAGGCCACTACCTGTGGCGGCACGATCAGGGTGACTTGGCGATCGGGGTTGATGGTTTGCAGTTCAGTGATTTCCGCTGTCACTAAGTCACTCAGATTGACCCACGTACAAGTCATCGCACTCCGGGATACCCGACTCAACGCCAACAGAGCATTGATTAAGTCATTCATGCGGGCCACATTGTGGCGAATGCGATCAAAGTACCTTTGCCCGAGTTGATCAAATTGATCGCCATAGTCTTCTAAAAGCGCTTGACTAAAGCCCTCGATCGCCCGCAATGGTGCTCGCAAATCATGGGAAACGGAATAAGCAAACGCCTCTAACTCATCATTCGAAGCCGCTAATTGGGCCGACGTTTGTCGCAGTTGCGCTTCTGTCTGCTTGCGCTCGGTGATATCGAGCAAGACACCGACGAGCTGCACCAATTCACCCGCCGCATTGAAAATCGGTTCGCCTCGGGCTTGCAAATACATCAGCCGCCCGTCCGGATGAAAGGCGCGCAAATCCAGATCGTAAGGTTGCTGGGTTTTGATCGCTTCTTGCACCACGCGATCGTGATATGCCTGGTCGTCAGGATGATAAATGGTCAGCAGTTCGGCATAGCTTGGTGGCCCCAAAGCTGGATCGCGACCAAAAATCTCAAACACTTCATCCGACCAGATGATGCGGCCCGTCGCCACCTCAAATTCCCAGCTGCCCAGCTTCGCGATGCGCTGCGCCGTTTTGAGGTGAGCTTCGCGGCGACGCAGCTTCATTTCCAGCTGGCGATGCTCGGTGATGTCGCGAGCCGCAGCGTAAATCAAGTCCCCCTGGGGCTGCGAATACCATTCGATGTAGCGGTAGCTGCCATCGCGGCAACGATACCGATTGACAAAGGACTGAACCCGCTCTTGATGGGTGAGTTGCGCGATCGCCGCCAGGGTCTCTTCGATATCGTCAGGATGCACCAGTGCTAAAAATGACTGTCCCTCCAGTTCCGCCGGGGCATATCCCAGCGTGGTTTCCCAGGCCTGGTTAACGCGCCGAAAGTAGCCTTCAGTATCAGCAATGCATAGCAAATCAAGCGCCACCGTGAAGAAATTTTCGAGTTCTTCCTTGGTCTGCTGCGTCTCTAGTTCAGCTCGTTTTTGCTGAGTAATGTCAATGTGACAGCCAATCATCCGTAGGGGCTGCCCCTGCTCGTCCCAGGCCACCACTTCCCCGACGCAGTTCACCCAAACGATGTCCCCATTTTTGTGGTGATAGCGCACCTCGTTATCAAACGGTTCTTGCCCTCGACTCGATACATGGCGTTCAAAGCTCGCCATCACTTTGGCCAAATCTTCCGGAAAAATCAGATTTTGCCAGGCTTCCGGCGCATTCGGTAGTTCGTGGTCGGCATAGCCAAACATCCGCTTAAATCCCGGACTCAAATATTCTTGATTCGCCGGAATATCCCAGTCCCAATACCCGGCCAGTAAGGTGTCAAAGATGGCCTCAACACTCATCACCGACAGCGGGGTTCCCCTCAGCGAATTCACCGCTGGAGCTGTTTCTGCAGGCGATGGGGGTGACATCTCTTGCGCTGTTGAGGCAGGAATCGGGACAGCGGCCACGGCAGACCACAAACTCTCTCGCGTAATCATGCCAACGAGACGCTGCTGCTCATCAACCACGGCGATGGGGACGACAGGGGGCGATCGCCAGACATCAGTAATGACATCGCCATCACTCAAAGCGACCTCTGACAATATTGCCTGCGGTGACACTAGCACTTCTGACAAGGAAAGCTGCGGCAGTGCGGCAGGGTTAGCACTTAAGTGAACCACTGTGGCAACCGTCAGAACCCCTAAAATGCGATCGCCTTCGAGCACCCAAACGTGATTTGGATCACAAGATTTTGACGTCTTTAGATCACCAAAAGATGCCATATCTGGCGTCATCAAAGCAATGGCATCGAGCAAATAAGTGTTCGGTGAAACCACCGTCAGTGATCGTACGACTGCTGAACTTAAATTTTGTGGCAGCGGATTATTTGATGTGCCTATCGCGGATTTCAATTGCATGAATTGTAAAAAATGCCGAATCCATCAGCCTGACTAAAAGGATTTTTCACATGGTATCGGATAAAACCATGCCAGCCCGCATCCTAACTGCAGGATTGCATTTACTATTGTCGCTGATCTGGCTTAACCGCAGTGTGAAGCTTTGATGGGTTCATCCACCAATCAGCACCCTAATCATACCCAGGTCATACAGCTCGACCCCTTATATTCAAGTTACTTAAACAGGACAGGAAGCGTTCAGGGACTAGAAAATTCGATACAAAGCTTGTTTTTGTAAAAATAAAGCCTGTTTTTATGAATTGTTAAATCTTTTACCGTACTTCTCTTCAGTGCAATTTTAAATTTATTGGGCAAGTTTTCAAAACCTTGCGGCATCGATCGTTAACATCGATCGCTGCCATTAGATAGAACGCTTTATCTAAATAGTGGCAAACGATCAGAGGATGAAGACGCTCACTCTGTTGCTTAACTTTGAGGCTAGTGCGGGTAGGATTCTGTTATGGCCTTCAACAGATTTATCGGCGTGATGTTCAGCCACAAGGGTATCTTGTCATCGGCTCAGCGCTGCGATCGCGACACCTCAGCCTTAAAAATTCGGCAATCAAGACCACCCTCATTAACGACGCTCAGATACGTGCGAACTTGAAAAGTCACGACCGAGTCGTCTCAAACAACAGCACTCGCTACCTCTCAACCTTTTTGTCGCGAATCCCTATTAGTTGTGCCGCCTAAAACTGCTAGCGGCTGAGTTTTATAAGGACCTCAATTTTGCTTTTTGAATGGTGCTACACCTGGCATGCCGCAACGATATCTAGCCAGTAAAAGTTGGCAATCCACTCGCCCCAGTTGCACCAACGGGGCCACTATTTACCGGCTGGCGCGTCACTCTTTTCGCCAAGGATGATGCCCTTGCAAGTTGCGGAGGAGGGTTGGAGTAATGGAGTGGGGACAAGATAGCTTGCGCTCTTGTCCGAGCAAACCAGCCCGGTGTGCAGCGGGGCAGCGGGGTAGGCTCTCGCAATGACTGGGTAGCCAAAATTATTGCGAGAGCAGGGGTGGCTGTTAAGCGGGCGACTAACTCCCTTGGCAACAATCCGCCCTAGTCGATAGGAGGCTGCAGCGATCGCCGCTGCTGCCAAGTCCGCCGGCCCAACCAGCCGCTCAACACCAAAATGCCAATGTAGGGGCTAAAGGCCAAGAGCCACAGTAAGACCTGGAGCAATCCTACGCTCATGGTTTGCATGGCCCCACTGGCAGTCTCCCAGGTTTGACTCAGGGTCTCGCCAATAGGCGACGAGGGGGGAGCAACCGCTTGGTCACTCATCAGCGTCAGGTTAATGGTGGAATAGGCGACTTGGTTTTGCAGGCTTTGAAGTTGCGCGTCATTGCGCTCGATCGCTTCGCGCACGGTGCTCAGTTCGCGACTCACTTCCAACACTTCGGCAATGGAGCCCGAGCGTTCCATAATGGCCAGCAGTGACTCTTCGGACTTGCGCAAATTGCGGATGCGCGCCTGCAAATCGACCAGTTGACCCGAGACATCCGACGCAGTGATGGCTTGATGATTGACCTCACCCAGCTGCTTTAAGGCCGTCAAAGTAGCCTCTAGATTGGCCTGCGGCACCCGCAGTTGCAACGTCACCTGACGGGGCTGATCTTCGGCAGTGCCCGCGTCAGACAACTGCAGCAAATCACCCTGATACTGAGCCAGAATGTCTGACACGGCGGCGATCGCCGCATCCACATCCGCCATTTCTAGCTGCAGAGTCGCCTGCTTGATGAGCTGCGTACGACTCTGAAAGTTGCTCGTCGCGACGGGACTTGCGGGAGCCGCCTCCCTCGCAGCCGGAGCCTGGTCGCCGGATGTCGCCACTTCCAAATCTGACATCGCGGTTTCGCTCGGCGCCAGGTTACTGGGCGCACCACTGCAGCCGACGAGGGCGATCGCACTCAACAGACCGACGGCCCAAACGGTTTTGGATTGAACGCTACGAGTTCCTAAACGCATCTTGCTCACCTTGCGACCAACTTGTTGTTCACAGTATGGAAAGGGCAACCGCAAACCTGGGCTCAGTTTCAAGAACTGCAACGGGTGCGATCGTTCGGTAGTTACCGAGCGATCGCACCCGTCTAGAAAACTCATACCAGTTCTGGACTTTGCCGCTACCCTTGGCCCTCATCCCACCCCTGTCCCAAGGGATAGCCCAAGGGGCATTCAAAAAAGGGAGAGAAGCTTTGAAGAGACGGTTTTTGTAGTTCTGCTTCAGAAAAGTGCCCTGAAAATACCCCCAGCCGATCGCTCCAGGCACCCGGTCCCTCACACCCCAGAGGTCGCCCCTTTTTATCGGTGGGGGCGTCGCAACCGCATCGTGGACGACTGGCATAACCAGTTGCTAGAGCGGCGCGTAACCAAAGGTGACGTCGAACTCACGGCACCAAATCGCGACCGCCGTGTAATCGTCCACATCAATGCTGGCATCGACCAAATAGCGCTGCCCGCCCTCAAAGCTTTGCAAGTCGCCGACTACCGCATAGTTCGAGCCTTCGATGTTGACGGGTACGGTAGCACCATCGGCATAGAGGACGACCTGCACATCAGGGCCATTGGCCGTGCTAAAAGCGCTGTCAAAGACCAGATAGGTCTGGCCATTCTCCGTAACGATGCTGGCGGTGCCGGTCGTGGCTTTTGCTTGGTCTACGGTGACAAACTGTCCTGTCGCTTGGGCGATCGCGACGGTTTCAGACGCTTGAGGAACGGGGGCGATCGCGGCCAAATTCAACGGCTTCAGCGCATTTGCGCCAGAGGCCAAAGTGAAGCCAACAGTCAGGGTGGATAGGGTGGCTAGAATTAAACGCTGCATGGGTCAAATCTCCTAAATCGGTACATGAGTTGCTTGATGACTATCGTCACGGCCCTGGGTGAGAAAGCCGGGACTGTGCCCTGAGAAAGCGCTGAGCAAACTCTGGACGATCTAAAAAAGACCTGAGAACCACCGCCGGGTGATCAGTGAAAGCCCCCAACGTTGAAAGCCTCAGTTGCAACTGAATGGCAGTTTTATAGGCTTGTGCAGATAGCTCCGTGTATCTCTTTGGCAGAAAAATGAGGGGATTAGGAAGCAGTGATGTTATAAAGTCTAAGTTTGATCGGGCAGGCATCTGGCCTGCTCCGGGACAGCCGAGACGGCTGTCCACGCCTAAATTTAATTCCCATGCTGGAAACTTTTGTGCTCTCGGCACCTAACGGCGGATTGCTATGCCAGCCTGGTGGGCTAAAAGATTTCTGTGGTGATCACGCGATCTTTGCCATCTTCACTATCCACAATGCGAATGGCTTTGGCGTTGATGGAGTTGTACTGCACCAAAATCACGGTAGCGCTGCTCCGTTGGGCCACTTCGAGGGGAATGTTGCCCTTGATCACATGGCTAAACAGGCTCTCGCGACTGGCCCCGACAATCATCACATCCGTCTGAAACTGGGTACTCAAATCGACGATCGCGGTGGCGATGTCTTCCTGCACTGTCATGTGGGTTTTGACGGTGGCCTGCAGACGACGTTCAAGAATGCCCGCCCGGCGCACCAATTGCCGGTGCATACAGTGTTGGTCATCGCGCTTAGTAGCGATCGCGCACAAATGCACCTGGGGCTCGTGGCCCAAGCTCATCAGGGCGGGCATCAGCCGCAGCGCCAGCTTTGAATTGGGGCCACCCGCCGAGGGCAACAGCCAGCGATTGAACTGGGGCGTCGTGCCCGGTTTCACCACAATCACCGGACAGGGAGCCTGGCGCAAGAGGGTGTCGACCACATTGCCGACCAGTCGCCCCGGCGTCAGGGTGGGGCGTCGCCAACCGATCATCACCTGATCGATGTGGCGTTTTTTAATCACTTCTAACAGCGTGGTGGCGACATCATGGGCCACCCGAATCTGGGTGTGCAGCGGCACTTTGGTGCCCTGAACCCGCTGCTGAGCCAGACGCAACAGCTGTTGGCTGGGACCCAGATCGACCGCCGCTTCTTCCGGGGGAATGGCCCGGGGCACGATGACAACATGCACACATTCCAGTTCGTATTCCTGCTGGCGGGCGATCGCCACCGCCATATTGAGCAATAACGGAGCCGTTTCAGGATCGCTGAGGGGCACCAGCAGCCGCCCCCGCCCCACAGCGGGCGATCGCGTGCGGTAAATGCCACAGGAGGGGGTCGTCGCGGGGCCAGCTTCCGTCGAGGTGCCGCTCAACCGTTCTGATTCGGCCCGAATGATATCGCCGCGCGTGATGATGCCCACCAGCTTGTTGCCATCCGTGACGGGAATGCGGCTCACCTTCAGCCGATTCAACAAATCCAGCACGTGGGGCAGCGAAGACTCCGGCGTCACCGTCAACGGCTCTGGGGTCATGATGTCTTGCAAGAGCAAATCGCTGGCGCGACTCTGGGTTTTATCCCCCAGATCCGTCTGGGTCACAATGCCCACCAGTTTGCCCTGGTGCAACACAGGAAAGCCGCGATGGTGAGATCGCGAGAAGGCCTCCAACGCTTCGGACACCGTCATCGTGGCGGACAGCGTTTCGACCCGACGCTGCATCAAATCTTCCGCCGTGAGGTTGGCCCAGGGATTCGCGTCTGCCGGTGTCGCGCTCAGGTGAATGCCCTGAAACGCCAGCAGGCGATCGTAAATCGAGCCGGACGAAATGCGGTCGCTGAAAATGTAGGCCAGCCCCGAGCCAATCATCAGCGGCAGCACCAGATTGAAGTTGGCGGTCATCTCAAACACGATGACGATCGCGGTAATGGGACCACGAGTTACGGCGCTAAAAAATGCCCCCATCCCCGTCAGGGCATAGGTCGTGGTGTTGCTGCTCGCCAGGGTATCTACCGGCAACCCCATTAAACCGTGGCTGGTTTGGGCAACAAAGCTGACCAAACAGCCCAGCGCCGACCCCAACACCAGAGCGGGGGCAAACAGGCCCCCCGAAGCGCCAGAACCATAGGCCAGCAGTGTGAGCAAAAATTTCAACACAAAGGCGATCGCGATCACCTGCCAGGCGGCATTGCCCGTCACGAGAATTTCTCGCAGGCCAGTATTGTCTTGGGCCGCGATCGGCAAGACCGCACCCACCAGCCCGGTAAAGCCCCCCGCCAAGCCAATCCGCAACGGCAAGCTGACTGTTTTCATCTGCTGAAACAGATGCAGACTGGTAAAAATGCCCTTGCTAAATAGGCCGCCAAAAATCCCCGCGAGAATGCCGAGCAGCACCAAAAAAGGAATATCCTGCACCGATAGCCCCGTTTGCATGGTGCCAAAGGTACTCAGGTTGAGCCCCTGGCCGCCGAGCAACCGCGACACCACCGCCCCGACAAAGGACGCCAGGATGGCGGTGCCCAACGTCAAGTTCGAAAAGTCTTGCAGCAGTTCCTCAACGACAAACAGCACCCCAGCAATGGGCGCATTGAACCCGGCGGCTAAGCCCGCTGCCGCGCCTGCCGCAATCAACTGCCGCCGATATTCCGGTGAGGTGGGCACCCACTGACTCAGTTGCGCTGCCAGGGCCGCGCCAATCTGCACCGTCGGCCCCTGCCGTCCCAACGATAGCCCCGAGCCGAGCGCCAAAATGGTGCTGCCCAGCTTCGCCAGCGCCACCCGCAAGTTCAGGGGAATATCCACATAGGCGAGGGCCGCTTTGACCTTGGGAATGCCACTGCCAGCGGCTTCCGGTGCCACCCGTTCGAGCAACCAACCCGACATTGTGCCCCCCAAGAACCCGACCAGCGGCAACAGCAGCCATGGGGGCAACGCACTGGTCAGCCGCCACCCGGTTAAAATTTCCACGCTTTGTTTGAGCGCGACGGCGGCTAAACCGGAGACAACTCCGATGATGCAGGCCTCAAGGAAGGCAACCCGTTTGGGACCAAAAAATCGGTGCAAGCGCCGAAAGCGCAGCATAGCGTGGGGGCGTGAAACAACAATCGAGAGAATGCCCAGTTCACCGTTTGGGACGCAACGCGGGAGAGCGAACCCGGGCTCTCGCCGAGCGATCGCGGGCTTATCGGGCTCCCGTCACCGAGAGACCCGCTAACAGGACCGAGGGCGTAAAACAGGCACCATTCCAATCCGCGTCTCGCCCCATCGCCTGTAGATTCATCAAAGCAGTATAGACATTCCCTGACACCATCGTATCCTTTACCCGCCCCTGAATCTCGCCCCGCCGCACCCGGTAGCCCAGGTCGATATTGATGGAAAAATCGCCAGAGATGCCAGCGGTTTCGCCCAAAATCTGATCCACCACGATCGCATCATCCAGTTGTTGGATCAGTTCCGCCAGAGTCAATTGCCCTGGTTCGATCAGGGTATTGAAGAGGCCCGGCGTGGGGGCACTGCCCAACCCAGGACGAAACCCATTACCGGTGGAACCGCCACCGAGCTCTTGCCCCACTGTGCGATCGGTGTAGAACAATCGCAGCACGCCCTGCTCAATAAAGGTGAGCTTTTGGGCGGGGGTGCCCTCATCATCAAAGGGACAGCTAAATGGCCCGGTGTCGGGATCTTGATAGAGGGTGAGGGCCTCAGAGGTGACTTTTTCGCCCAGGCGATCGCTCCACGGTGAGGAGCCTTCGCGCACGCGCTTGCCACTGAGCGCCGCCTGCACCGTCCCCCAGAGGATGTCGGCGGCTTTGGCGGTGAACAGCACCGGGACGCGGCCAACCACCGGCTCAACGTTGCGGTCGGCCCAGGCCAACCGTTTCAAAATCTGCTCGGCCAGGGCTTCAGGGGCCAGCGCATAGCGTTTCACCTGGCCATCGCCCACGCTCAAGAAGTCGTCGCCGCGCACCCATTCGACCCCCAGGTAAGCGCTCAGCGTAATGTCGCTGTAGCCATAGTCCAGCCCCCGCGAGTTCACCAGGCGGGTAATTTCTGTGTCGCACTCCAATTCCGCTTCGCACAGCACTTCGGGATACTGATCGCGGATCAGGGCGATCGCGGTGTTGCCCCACTCGATCATTTGCGCTACCGAGACCGCTGCCCCCACATCGGGAAAATGCTGCGCCGTGCCTTCGTTGAGTTGAATCTCTTCGGGGTCGTTGAGCTGGCTAATGGCGATCGCCTTATCCACCAGGGCTTGAGGCGCGATCGGTCCGTGGGCCACCGCAATGCCCGGTCGTCCATCTCGCCAGAGCCGGAGCGCCGTGCCAGCTAAATTATTGCTCTCAAGCTGTTTCAGCCGATTCGCTTCAAAAAAAACGGGATGGGCCGACGAGCTCGACTGAAAGACTTCCGCTGCTTCCGCGCCTGCCTGCTGGGCCAAATCGAGCAGTTGTTCTGGCAAGGTATTCCAGTGTGATGCTGCCCCCATGCGACCGATGCCAATCCCAAACTGCGTTTTGATATCCCCCTATCATCTCGGATCGCGGTCATTTCGACCAGTGGGGAATGCAGCGTTTATCCGATCGCTCTCAACGGCGACAGCTCTGCAGTGATCACCTTTGGAAACGCATGGGCCGTATTCGTCACCAGCCTCCAGCCACGGGCTGCATCACCCGCTGGGCAGCGGTCCAAACTTGCTTCAAGGTATCCATAAAGGCAAAGACCGGCGGCGTTTGCAGCGCCTCAGTCAGTTGAATCACCCCAATCACGCGCACCAACGGCGTTGGTAACTCAGTCAGCGTCAGATTAGCGGGAATCGGTTCTGCCGCGAGCTGCGCCATGATCGTCGCCCCCAGCCCCTTTTGCACCATGCTCAAAATGGTGGAATCCTCCCGCACTTCATAAACGGGCTTAACCGCCAAATGGGTATGGGCAAAATGCTGCTCAATCAGGTTGCGACAGCCGTCATCGGGTGGGGCCAGAATGAGGGGCAGCTTCACCAACCGCTCCCAAGTGTTGGGACCCTTCAGGTAATCGCTGTGGGGGGGCAGCAATAGCACATAGCGATCGCGCAACAGTTCCCACGCCGTAAACTCTGGCGTAGTGGGTAAGTAAGTAAAGCCAATGTCGGCATTGCCCTGACGCACTTCGCGTTCCACCTGTTGCGACTGGTGGTATTCTTCGATCTTGACCTGAATGCCGGGATAATCGTTGCGAAACTGCTGGATCACCTCTGGCAAGATGTGAGTCGCGACACTCCGGAATCCAGCAATGCGCACGGTGCCTTGCTGCAAGCCCCGGGACTGCTGCGCCAGCTGGCCAATCCGCTCTAGCGAGTCCATCAGGCGGCGGGCTTCAGCGGTGACTTCTTCACCCAAAGGAGTTAGGGCCGCCCCTTGGCGACCGCGGTTAAGCAACACGACGCCTAACTCGTCTTCGAGGATGGCGATCGCGTGGCTGACGGCAGATTGGGAGAGATCGAGGTCAAGGGCCGCATCGCTAAAGGTGCCGCTGTCGGCGATCGCCACTAAGGCGCGCAACTGCGAAATCTTTAGCCGAAACGGATTGATATCACCCATACTGCCTACATCCTGGTTTCATGCTCTCATCATAGACGGGGCATTTGCAGAACTGGCATGGCTGAAGCACTCTTTACGGCACTGATTTTCTTTGGGGCGACGCTGATCTCCTCGACCTTTGGCTTTGGTAGTGCCCTGTTTGCCATGCCCCTGCTGACGCTGCTGTTGGGCATTACCACCGCCACCCCCTTGTTTGGCTTGGTCGGCCCCACCATCGCCAGCATTATTTTGCTGCGCAATTGGCGCTTGGTCGAGGTGGGGTCGGTGTGGCGCTTAGTGCTGGCGACTTTGGCGGGCATCCCTGTAGGCATCTGGCTGGTCACGCAAGTCCCCAGTGAGATTGTCACCCGCCTACTGGGACTGTTCCTCATCGGCTTTGGGCTCTATCGCTTAGGCAATCTGCGGTTGATGAAGCTGGACTCGGCGCGCTGGGCTGCGCTCTTTGGCTTTGTGGCGGGAGTGCTGGGCGGCGCTTACAACACCAATGGCCCCCCAGTCGTCATTTATGGCGAAATGCGGCGGTGGTCGCCCAGCGAGTTTCGGGCCAGCTTGCAAAGTTACTTTTTGCCCACGGGACTGGGCATTTTGGGCAGCCATGCCCTGGCCGGACTGTGGACTGAGCGCATTTTTCAACTCTATGGCCTGTCGCTGCCCGGGATACTGGGGGCGATCGCGATCGGCGGCTGGATTAATCACCGCCTCCCGATCGAACGCTTTCAAGCGCTGCTGTCAGTCTTATTGATGATTTTGGGCGCGATGCTCTGGCTGTGAAACCCAGCCGATAGGCTCAGCCGCTCGGAAGGGAAGAGAGCGATCGCGCTACAGTATTCAAGCCCCTTGAATGCAACTCACCAGTCCGCTATGCAGACTCGGCAACCCCCTACGGAATATCAGGACGGCCTGTTTGATCGGCTGTTCATTCGCCTCTTTAGCCGCAAAATGGCCCATGCCGTGGGGCAAAAAACTGCGCTGCAGGGTTACGACGGCTTCGTTGACCTATCGCAAAAAATCATGAAAGGGCGCAACGCCGAGGAACAGCAAGCGCTGGTCGCTGTCGTGCTGAAGTCTCTGGTGCCCGCACCAGCACTATGGCTGATCCGCACCCTCTTTTCCCCAACTCGCCTGGTATGCGAACTCAACGCCTGGTTTGCCACCGTCTTGTTTGAATGGTTAGTCGGCCCTTGCGAAGTCACCGAAGTCACCGTGACGGACGCCAACGGTGAACCGCGCCAACAAACCAGCGGCGTCCACATTCAAAAGTGCCGCTATCTGGAACAGAGTCGCTGTGTCGGCATGTGTGTCAACATGTGCAAACTACCGACCCAGCGCTTCTTTACTGAAGACTTCGGCATTCCCCTCACCATGACGCCCAACTTTGAGGACTTCAGTTGTGAGATGGTCTTCGGCGCTCCCCCGCCCGCTTTGGAAACGGAAGACTGCTATCAACAGCCCTGCCTTGCCCAAGATTGCACGATGGCCGCGCCCGGCGATCGCCCCTGCCCCAAGGTCCGGGGGTAGCCCCGACCGAGGGGGCGACCCGACACACTCCCTATTGAGGAATCACCGTTAAGGACGGCGTCGTCACCGCTCGGGTTTGCTCGTTTTGCTCGCGGGCGTCGCTCATGTCGGCCACGACGGCATCTCGCAACTGTTCTCGCAATTGTGGCATGACTGCCAGGGCACGGGTCCAGTCAGGAATCTGGGTGCCGGTGGCGTCTTCCAGATATTCGTCACCGGCTTTCAGAATAATCTTTTCAAAATTTTCCAGAGTGACTTCTTCTTTATGGCGATCGTATTCAATGCCGTTAAAACGGGCATCCACGAAATATTGCCGGGTCAGGTTTTGGGCTTCTCGGCGAAACTTCACACTCAACGCCCGAATGTGATCGCGAGAGATGGCGACTTGCTCGGTTTCGGTCAGGGTGCGCAATACCGATTTGAGAATGTCACGGCACATTTTTTGCAACCCCTTGTCAGACGAAGTGCCCATGTCCTGATGTTTGTGCTCAAAGATGCCAAGATCGACCTGGGCAATGCGCTTGCGGGCCAAGTTTCGATACACCTCGGCCAGTAGGCCCACTTCCAAACCCCAGTCGGCAGGGATGCGAGTATTCAGGGCCAAGTCACTGGTTAGGGCAAATTCGCCCGACAAGGGATAGCGGTAGGAGTTGAGATAGCGCAGGTAGTCGCGATAGCCAAACACTTCCATGAGGGAAGTAATCAGCGGCGTCACAAATAGGCGAGTGACGCGGCCATGCATCCGGCGCGGGGCTTCACTTAATCGGGTGTAGTAAGCCTTGCTAAAGGCAATGCCAAATTCTCGCTCTAGCAGAGGAAAGAGCAGCTTGAGCGGATAGGTTTTGTCGTAGGTGATGATGTCGGCGTCGTGGAGGGCGATCGCAGCGGCTTCCAAACTCGCCACGCCTAAGCCCAGCCAAACGGCCCGACCCTTGCCCCGATGCTGCAACAAATCGAGCCCTTGTTCTTGTAGCTGCGCCAGTAGCTTGGTGATGCGCGGGCCATTTTCCCACAGCACGTAAGTCGGCTGCGGCAACGTGCCAAAAAAGTCCACCGCCTGAAAATATTCTTCGGCGGTTTGGGCATAAAGGCTGATCACGACGTTGTTCACAAAGCGGCAGTGCATCAGCTGATCCCGAATCTGGGTCAGCGCCGGACGCTGCAGCTCTTCATATAAAGAGGGAATCAACACCGCCGTGGGTAAGGACTGACTTACCTCGGTGAGATGATTATCGAGCCGCTCAATATCGCAGCCTAAGTCGTGAATCGTTGTGATGAGATCCTGCTTATAGTCCACAAAACCTCTCTCCCTCTAAGTTACGCCAACATCATTCAGGCTTTTGGGAGAATGGTCTGTTAGGCACGCTACGGCAAAAGCCCCCACGTCACGCTGCCCAACCCAACACCTGGGGTTAACGTAACCACCCCTTGAGGCGCGAGGCCACTTGCGGTCTTCTGAGCTTGCGCATGGCCTTAGTTTGGATTTGGCGCACCCGTTCCCGAGACAGGTTAAACATATTCCCAACTTCTTCAAGGGTGTGCGTTTCTCCCGTCGTTAAGCCATATCTCAGAGTAATAATATCCTTCTCGCGCTCCGTCAAAACCTCGGACAAGACGCCCGTTATTTCTTTGCGCATCATGGACTCACTGATCTTGGCTTCCGGCGTTTGGGTGTTGCCGTCTTCCAATAATTCCATCAGCTCGGTATCTTCGCCTTTGCCAACGCGATGATTGAGGGAGAGCGATCGCCGTCGCACTTGCTGCAAACTCCGCAGTTGATCGGGAGCCATATCCAATGCTTCGGCCAGCTCGGCCTCGGTCGGATTGCGTTGCAAATCACGGCGCAATTCGCGATGGGCTTTCTTTAATTTGTTGAGCTTTTCAACAATATGAATGGGCAAACGGATGGTGCGGGCATCGTTCGCGATCGTGCGAGTAATGCCTTGGCGAATCCACCAATAAGCATAAGTCGAAAATTTATATCCTTTATCGGGATCAAATTTCTCGGTCGCCCGATTTAAACCTAACGCCCCTTCCTGAATCAAATCGAGAAATGGGACACCTCGATTTAAATAACGCTTAGCGATGGACACCACTAATCGCAGGTTTGAACGAATCATCCGCCGCTTAGCCGCACGACCATAATGCAGCTTTTGGCGAAATTCTGCTTCGCTTAGGCCAAAGGCTTCGACCATCTCTGGCAGCGTTGGGGGCTGCCCCTTCTCTTCAATCCAGCTTTCTCTAAACTCTTCAACTTGACCGAGAAATCGCACTTGCCGAGCCAATTCAATTTCCTCGGCGGGCTTCAGCAAGGGATAGCGAGCCATCTCTTTAAAGAACGCACCCACCGCATCATCAGTGATGGTTTTTTGATAGCCAGGCAGACTCAGTTCTGAAAGAGAATCGCGGGTTGTGTACTGAGCTGACACATCAGTATCGTCACCCCAAGAAGCATCCTCTTTGCGCGATTGCGTCGATGATGCCTCCGACTGCTCATCAGTTTGAGTCGCATTCAACTCATCATCAGCGAGGCCGACATGCGCTAACGTTTCAGAATCAGTTTCAGGAGAAATAAAGAAGGCTTCCATAGGGATTACATGAGGCTTCCAATGCCTTTGCTTTTGAGGCGTTTATACTCGAATTCGTAGCAAAATAGCAACCCATTTCAGAAATTTAATATTTATCCACAGGGGCAATGATCTCTCCATCAAGGGATTGGGCTGATTTGCGCTGATGTAACGATTATCAGAGAATGTAACCGCTTGTAAAAGGCCGGGAATTTCCGACAGGAATCTAACGGAAACCTTAAGCTTTTTCAGGGCTTAGCAAGGATAGCGGCAAACGCGGAAAAATGCCAACTTTTTTGACCGCCGATCGCTACACTAGAGTTCGAATTGATCAAGTGAGGTTGATATTAGTAGCGGGGCACCAAAATGGGTGGCGGCATTAGTCGATAGTGTCGGTGCTCAGGGACTCTATACCTATCGTTTGCCACCTGATTTAAAGGTGGCAGTCGGCGACATTTTGAGTGTGCCGTTTGGGTCGCAACAGCTCGGGGCGATCGCGATTCAGCTCTTGAGCACCCCACCGCCTGACCTCGCACCCGCCGACATTCGCCCGGTCGCAGCGGTCATTAGCCGGGGCATGTTTTCACCGACTTACTGGCAATTGCTGGAACGGGTAGCGGCTTATTATCAAACTTCTTTGATCCAGGTGATTCGTACGGCGCTGCCGCCGGGACTGTTAGGGCGATCGCAGCGCCGCCTCCGACTCTTGCCGGACGCGATTCCCCCCGAGGCGGAGATGTTCCTCTCGCCAGCGGCAGTGTGTGTGCTCAGTCAGCTCCAGCAGTCCGCCCAGGGTGACTACACCTGGCAATATCTGCGGCAAAAATGTCGCGGTGCCTATCGCGGCATTCAAGCGCTGGTCGATCGCGGCTGGGCAGAGAGTTATCTGGCGTTGCCAACGCCACCCCGGCCCCAGCGACGGCAGGCCGTGACCGTGGTGCAGGTACCCACCCCCGAAGACCCCACCGTCACCAAGCGCCAGCGCGAAGTGTTGTCGCTCTTGCAGCGGCGGGGCGGTGACCTGTGGCTGCAAGAGGCCCTGCAATATTGCCGCACCACCAGTGCCACGATGCGATCGCTGGCCCGAAAAGGCTTGCTCGTCATTGAAGAACGCGAAGTGCTGCGGCAACCCGCCTCGCCAGAACTCGGGGCCGATCACCCCAAAGTGCTCACCGCGCCGCAGCAGACAGCCGTGGAAACCTTACGAACCGACCAGAGTTTTGCCATGGTTTTGCTGCATGGCGTCACCGGGTCGGGCAAAACGGAGGTGTATTTGCAGGCGATCGCGCCCCGACTCGCCGCGGGTCAGTCTGCCCTGGTGCTCGTACCTGAAATTGGCCTAACGCCGCAATTAACGGATCGCTTTCAACAACGGTTTGGCGATCGCGTTTACGTTTATCACAGTGGTTTGTCTGATGGTGAACGCTACGACGCCTGGCGGCGGATGCTCCAGGGCGAGCCGATGGTGGTGATTGGCACGCGATCGGCGGTGTTTTCGCCATTGCCCCAGCTCGGCATCATTATTTTGGATGAAGAGCACGACGGCAGCTTTAAGCAAGATCAGCCGATGCCCTGCTACCACGCCCGCACCGTGGCCCAGTGGCGCGCTGAGTTAGACGACTGTCCCCTCGTCCTCGGTACCGCCACCCCATCCCTCGAAAGTTGGTCAGCGCAGCAACTCCGCGCGATCGCTGAGGCCACCGAGCCCCAACCAGCGTCTCCCGAGGCCACCTCCCAGTCGGCGGCGACGTTACCGCCCCGTCATTATTTGGTGCTACCCGATCGCGTTCATCAGCGGCCCCCGCCGCCCATCACCGTGGTCGACATGCGGTTGGAATTGCAAATCGGCAACCGCTCCATCTTTAGCCGTTCGCTGCGATCGGCGTTGGAGACGATGAAATCTCGGGAAGAACAGGGGATTTTGTTCATCCAGCGCCGGGGCCACAGCAGTTTTGTCTCTTGTCGCGAATGCGGCCATGTGATGATGTGCCCCCACTGCGATGTGTCGCTGTCTTACCACCAATCGCGATCCGGGGCCGCCGAAATGCTGCGGTGCCACTATTGCGGCTTTGGACAAA
Organism: Leptolyngbya iicbica LK; assembly: GCF_004212215.1. Taxonomy (NCBI): domain Bacteria; kingdom Bacillati; phylum Cyanobacteriota; class Cyanophyceae; order Leptolyngbyales; family Leptolyngbyaceae; genus Leptolyngbya; species Leptolyngbya iicbica. The sequence continues at coordinate 157,425 of NZ_QVFV01000008.1, read as the reverse complement.
TGCAGCCGCCCCGATGTCCGGCGTGTGATTCTCAATATCTCAAACACTTTGGCAGCGGCACCCAACGGGTAGAGCAGGCGATCGCCCAAGAACTGCCCGAACTCCGCTGTCTGCGGTTTGATAGCGACACCACCCGCGCTAAAGGTGCCCATCGCGCTCTGCTCGCCCGCTTTGCCCAAGGGGAGGCGGATGTCCTCGTCGGCACCCAAATGTTGACCAAGGGCATCGATTTGCCCCAGGTCACAGTCGTCGGCATCATCGCCGCCGACGGTTTGCTATACATGGCCGACTATCGCGCCAGTGAGCGGGCCTTTCAAGTCCTCACTCAGGTGGCCGGACGCGCGGGGCGGGGCGAGCAACCGGGCCGGGTGATTTTGCAAACCTATAATCCCGAAAATCCCGTGGTGCAGGCAGTCAAATCGCAAGACATCCAGCACTTTCTCACCACGGAGCAGCAGCAGCGCCAAGCCCTCGACTATCCCCCAGCGGGACGGTTGGTGCTGTTGCGCATCACCAGCCCTGATCGCGCCGCCGCCGAACACACAGCCCAAGACCTCGCCGCGCACTTGGCTAGTCGATTAGATGAGGCTTGGTCGCTCCTCGGGCCAGTACCCGCCCCCATTTTGCGGGTGGCCCGACGCTACCGTTGGCAAGTTTTGTTAAAAGGGGCGATCGCGGCTCCCATTCCTGACCTCACCGACCTGGCGAAACAATGTCCTGCCCACGTCAGCCTGACCATCGATGTCGATCCGCTCAACCTGATGTGAGTTCGAACCGTCAGAAGTTACCCGCCATCTCCCCACCGGAATTTTCCAGCCTCCAGAAATCCCGATCGCGCCGAGGAATTGGGCAAGTTATGAGTGAGCCTGCCCTGTCCCCCGCTGACTGCTGACCCATGCCGACTTTCCAGAACGCCTTCATCTCCTACGGTCGAGCCGATAGCAAAGCCTTTGCCGCCCGCCTGCATCAACGCCTCGTTGCCGCTGGCCTCACCGTCTGGTTCGACTTTGAAGATATTCCTCTGGGGGTGGACTATCAAAAGCAGATTGATGACGGCATTGAAAAAGCCGACAACTTTCTGTTCTTAATCTCCCCCCACTCCGTCAACTCCCCCTACTGCGGTCTGGAAGTTGAACTGGCCCTCAAACGGGGTAAACGCATCATTCCCCTGCTGCATGTGGAACAGATTAGCTGGGAGACCTGGCAGGAACGGAATCCTGAAGGGACCGACGCACAGTGGGCCGAGTATCAGGCCGCCGGGAAGCATTCCAGCTTTCCCAACATGCATCCCGCCATCGGCAAGATTAACTGGGTCTACTTCCGCGAAGGGATTGATGACTTTGACGCGGCACTGCAAGGACTGCTGGCCATCTGCGATCGCCATCAAGACTACGTGCGGCAGCATACCGAGCTGTTGGCCGCCGCTTTGCATTGGGAAAAGCACCAGCAGCGATCGCAGTTCCTGCTCACCGGCCAAGCTCGCCAACAGGCCCACACCTGGCTGGCCACTCGCTTCACCGACGAACAGCCGCCCTGTGTGCCCACGGATCTACATTGTGAATTCATCACCGAGAGCATCAAGAACGCCAATAACTTGATGACCCAGGTGTTTCTCTGTCATGCAGAGAGCGATCGCGACAGTGCCGAACAAATCCGCCGCTCCTTGATGCGCCAGGGCATTACAGTATGGAACTACCGCACCGACATTCAGACCAGTCAGAACTATCACAGCGCCATTACCCAGGGCATTGAAACCGCTGACAACGTGCTGTTTATGCTGTCGCCCGCTTCAGCCCAGTCGGAGTATTGTCAGCGAGAACTGCAGCAAGCCCTGGACTTACACAAACGGATCATTCCGATTCTCACTCAACCGACTGACCCGGCGCAGGTGCCGGAGTCTCTCAAATCGCTCCAACAAATCGACCTGACGGACAACCTCAACGAGAGTGACTATCTTGCGGATGAAAGTGAACTGCTGAAGATTCTCAACACCGACGCCGCCTACTACACCGAACACAAAACCTGGCTCTCCCAAGCGTTGAAATGGCAGCGACAGCAGCAGAACCCCACCATGCTGCTGCGGGGCTATAACTTGCGGCGAGCGGAAAACTGGCTGAAGGTGGCCCGCACTCACCGCTATCCCCCCATCGAACTGCAGCAAACCTTTATTGCCGAGAGTCTGCGGCAGCCGCCGAACCCGTCGCTGGATGTGTTTATCTCTTACTCGCGGGTAGACTCAGACTTTGCCCGGCGGTTAAATGAAACGTTGCAGATTCAGGGCAAGCGCACCTGGTTTGACCAGGAGAGTATTGCCTCGGGAACGGACTTTCAGCAGGAAATTTATCGCGGCATTGAAAGTTCGGATGTATTTTTGTTTGTGCTCTCACCGCAGTCGATCAATTCGCCCTACTGTGCCGATGAGGTGGAATATGCCAACGGTCTCAACAAGCGCATCGTGACGGTGCTGCATCGCCCGATCGACACGGCGGATCTGCACCCCATTCTGGCGAAGCTGCAGTGGCTTGACTTTCGCGATCATGATGGTGACTTTCAGGTCAATTTTCAGCATTTGTTGCACACGTTAGATACCGATCGTGAGCATTTGGAAGTCCACACCCGTTTACTGCTGCGGGCGGGTGAGTGGGATCGCAAAGGGCGGGATGAGAGTTTGTTGCTGCGGGGTCAGGAGTTGGCAACAGCGAGTGCCTGGTTGGTGACTAATGCTGAGGTGGAACCGTTGCCGACGGGCTTGCAGCAGGAGTATGTGCGGGCGAGTACGGCGCGGCAGGCGGCGCAGGATGCGGCAGAGAAGAAGCTGCGACGGGGTGCGGCGATCGGGGCGATGACGGCGGTGGCGGGCATCATTATTGCTGTGGGGGCGGGATTGGTCGCCCAAGCACGGCTCGCTGAAGCCGAAAAAACTATTCAGATGGCAAAAACTGCGACTCGCCTCGAACAAGCAGGTACGGCAGCCCTCAATCGTGCCGGGTTTGAGCCAGTTGCAGCTTTACGAAAAGCCTTGGAAGCTGGGACTGCACTCAATGAAATCGTTGTTCAGGAAGAACTACAGGCTACCTCTGACTACCCAGCAGCTAGTCCGCTACTCGCGTTGCAGCAAATTAAGTCTCAGATTGCTCAGGAACGCTTACTAGCTCATCAAAGTGCCGTCTTCAGTGCGGCGTTTAGTCCCGACGGCACCCACGTTACCACTGCCTCATTTGATGGCACGGCACGGGTGTGGGAGGCAATGACCGGGAACGCGATAGCGACTTTGACTGGCCATGAAGGTGCCGTCTTCAGTGCGGAGTTTAGTCCCGACGGCACCCACATTGCCACGGCCTCAGACGATGGCACGGCACGAGTGTGGGAGGTAACAACCGGGAACGCGATAGCGACTTTGACTGGCCATGAAGGTGCCGTCTTCAGTGCGGAGTTTAGTCCCGACGGCACCCACATTACCACGGCCTCAGACGATGGCACGGCACGGGTGTGGGAGGCAACGACCGGGAACGCGATAGCGACTTTGACTGGCCACGAAGGTGGCGTCTTCAGTGCGGAGTTTAGTCCCGACGGCACCTACATCGTCACGGCCTCAGACGATGGCACGGCATGGGTGTGGGAGGCAGCGACCGGGAACGCGATGACGACGTTGACTGGCCATGCGGGAGGGATCAGAAGTGCAGCGTTTAGCCCGGATGGCACCCAGATCGTCACCGCTTCACTCGATGGCACGGCACGGGTGTGGGAGGCAACAACCGGGAACGTGATGACGACGTTGACTGGCCATGAAGGTGTCGTCTGGAGTGCAGCGTTTAGCCCGGATGGCACCCAGATCGTCACCGCTTCACTCGATGGCACGGCACGGGTGTGGGAGGCAGCGACCGGGAACGCGATGGCGACTTTAGTGGGCCACGAGAGCCCATTCTTAAGTACGGAGTTTAGCCCGGATGGCACCCAGGTCGTCACTGCGTCATTCAGTGGCATGACCAGAGTATGGGATGCTGTGACCGGGCAAGAAATATCAGTTTTAGCGGGCGTAGGTGCCGTCACCAGCACGGAGTTTAGCCCCGACGGCACCTACATCGTCACCGCCTCAGACGATGGCACAGTACGGGTCTGGGAGGCAACAACCGGGAACGCGATGACCACGTTGACCGGCGATGAAGGTGCCGTTACCAGTGCGGAGTTTAGTCCCGACGGCACCTACATCGTCACGACCTCAGACGATGGCACGGCACGGGTGTGGGAGGCAGCGACCGGGAACGCGATGGCCACGTTGACTGGCCATGAGGGAGGGATCATTAGTGCGAAGTTTAATCCAGACGGCACCCAGGTCGTCACGGCCTCAGACGATGGCACGGCACGGGTGTGGGAGGCAACAACCGGGAAAGCGATGGCCACGTTGACTGGCCATGAAGGTGCCGTCTGGAGTGCGGGGTTTAGCCCGGATGGTACCCAGGTCGTCACGGCGTCATACAGTGGCATGACCAGAGTGTGGGATGCCACGACCGGGAAAGCGATGGCCACGTTGACTGGCCATGAAGAGGCCGTCAGGAGTACGGAGTTTAGTCCCGACGGCACCTACATCGTCACGGCCTCAAACGATGGCACAGCACGGGTGTGGGAGGCAACAACCGGGAAAGCTGTAGCGACTTTGACTGAGCACGATAGTAACGTCAACAGTGCGGCGTTTAGCCCGGATGGCACCCAAGTCGTCACAGCCTCAAACGATGGCACGGTACGGGTATGGAATGCCAAAACTGGGAAATCTGTGGCGACTTTGACCGGGCACAATGGTGGCGTCACCAGTGCGGCGTTTAGCCCGGATGGCACCCAGGTCGTCACGGCCTCAGACGATCGCACAGTACGGGTGTGGGATACTGCAACTGGACAAACCCTGGCAGTCTCAGCAGGTCATGAGAATAGAGTCACCAGTGCGGAGTTTAGCCCCGACGGCACCTATGTCGTCACGGCCTCAGCCGATCGCACGATACGGGTATGGGATTTGCAGGGACGGCAACTGGCGATTTATGAGGGCAAGTTAGCTGTCATGAGTCCCGACGGGCAGCGAGTGGCGACGGTGGTGAATGGCCGCGTGCAGACCTACGATATTGAGACCTTGCCCGAGCTCATAGACTGGGGCTGCGAGTGGTTGCACAACTACCTGGAGTATGGCAAAGCAACGGATGCGGACCGGGCAATTTGCAACCTGCCCCCCCGCGAGGACGAGGCTATGGCCCCCACGTCAATGCTGGACCGCACGCTGCCATGGGTACGCGCCGCCTTTCATCTCTTGGGATGAGGTCGCTGGGGCTATTGGCGGTCTAGGGTAGCTGCTGCTTGAGAAGGGTTGTCTGCCAGCGATGACTATTCGCTAAGTGCAGCCAAGATTCACTACAGTCAGATGAACAACGGCTCAGGCGTTGCCAACCATCATTTAGCACCGATATCGGCCAAGGCTCGTTTTTCGAGCATTAACGACCAGATTTTTCCACGGCTACAAACTCAACCGATACGACCCAGATCTCCTGGCTGTCGCCATGCGAATCAGCTTCGGATGCCAAAGCATTCCAGTATAGTAATGAGTAGCTGCCATACATTTATCATTTCTATGCTGCACCGTGTAATCAAGCCACTCTTTGGCGCTGTTCTTACTCTTTGCCTGTTGGTGAGCACGCTCGCGATCGCGGCTCCGGCGTTGGCCACGGGCGTTTATCAAATCCCACCGTTGTCAGATAGCACCTGGATTGTGGATGATGCCGGGCTGATTAGCCGCATCAACGAAGGCAAAATCACCGAACGACTGCAAGACTTGGCGCAAAGCACTGGCAATGAAGTGCGCTTCGTCACCATTCACCGCCTTGACTATGGTGAAACCCCGGCAACTTTTGCGGATGCCCTGATGGAAAAGTGGTTTCCGGCCCCCGAGAGCCGCACCAATCAGAGCATTCTGGTGTTGGATGATGTGACCAATGGAGCCGCCCTCAAAGTGGGTGACGCTTCTGCTGAGATGCTGTCGGCAGATATCGCAACCAGCGTGGTGGATGAAACGATCGCCATTCCCCTGCGCCAGGGCAACAAATATAATCAAGCATTGCTGACCGCCAGCGATCGCCTCGTCGCAGTGCTGTCGGGTGAAACCGATCCGGGTCCGCCAGCCGAAGTCAATTCCTTTGAAATGGAAAGCACCTTCGCCTCCGCTGAAGAAACGGAAGAAAATCGCGGCAGTTCCACCTGGATTGTGGTCGGGTTTTTAGTAGCAGCGACGGTGATTCCCATGGCGACTTACTGGATCTATCTCGCGATCGGTGGCTAACAGGGCACAGCTAGATCGTCTAGGTGCCAGGATGCTCTCATTTCAGCCTCAATTACAGTGTCTGGAGTGTCGCTGATGGAGCCCAGAGAAAGGGGGGCGATCGCTGAGCTCAACTCATTTTCTGACAGCTGCCGGCCATCCACCCCGACAACAAATGGGATGGAAACCGCTAGTTACACAATTCCGTAGTCCAATCTTGGGAGCCACGCCCGGGATAGCAGCGCACCTGACGCCCCGCCCAGACCATTTCCCAGGCATTTTCGCCCGCGTCAAATTCCAACCAGTAGCGCACGCCCTCAACCGAGTCGTCGAGGCGTCCCGTTTGAGTGAGCGTGACAATCGCATCGGTTGAGGTTTGTTCCACGATGGTGACCTCTTGGTTGAAATTGCCTTCAGTGGGCATTTCAGCCGTGCCAAAGGCATCAATGGCGATGATTTCGAGATCTTGGCCAAACCGTTGGCTTTCGGGCGGCAGCGAGATTTCGCCATAGGCCGATCGCTCCGTGGGCGTTTCGGTGGAGGGCGGTGCCACACAGGCCGTCGTGGTACCGATGAGGGCGATCGCCCCCAGAGTGCTAAATAGTCGAGTGTTCATGGGCTTTAGTGATTCAATCGTTGTGAACTGTAGGGGCGCACAGCTGTGCGCCTGAATGTTGGCAAAGGCAGTAGCGATGGCAGCGCCCATCACCTTAAGGTTGCTCAGAACCCCGGCTTCTCGAAGAAGCCGGGGTTCTTTGGGTGCTACACGGTCGCGAGTTCAGTGGCTTGACGTTTGAAGACGAGGCGTTCGTTTTCCACATCGGCGTAGATCCGATCGCCGTTCACAAAATCGCCCCGCAGGATGCCCTTCGCGATGGGCGTTTCTAGCTCCTTCTGGATGGCGCGCTTGAGGGGGCGAGCACCGTAGACGGGGTCGTAGCCGACCTGGGCCACCCAATCCAGCGCGTCTTCGGAGAGCACGAGAGACATCTTGCGATCGCCCAACCGCTGCTCCAGCCGTTGGATTTGCAGCTTGACGATTTCCTTCAGTTGCTCCTGCTTCAAACTGTGGAAGATGATCAGCTCATCCACCCGGTTCAGGAACTCAGGGCGGAACTCGGAACGCATGGCATCCATCACGCGATCGCGCATCAGGTCGTACTTGGTGTCATCGCCCGCCAAATCCAGAATGTACTGGGAGCCGATGTTGCTGGTCATGATCAGCACCGAGTTGCGGAAATCCACCGTGCGCCCCTGGGAGTCGGTGAGGCGACCATCATCCAGAATTTGCAGCATGATGTTGAACACATCGGGGTGGGCCTTCTCGATTTCGTCGAACAGGATGACCGCGTAGGGCCGACGGCGGATCGCTTCCGTGAGCTGACCGCCTTCCTCAAAGCCGACGTAGCCGGGAGGAGCCCCGATCAGCCGCGCCACCGCGTGCTTCTCCATGTACTCGGACATATCGATGCGGACGATCGCGTCTTCCGTGTCAAACATATAGGAGGCCAGCGCCTTCGCCAGTTCCGTCTTCCCGACCCCGGTGGGACCGAGGAAGATGAAGCTCGCAATGGGGCGATTGGGGTCCGCGAGTCCGGCGCGGCTCCGCTGAATCGCGTCGGCCACCGCCGTCACCGCTTCCTCCTGACCGACCACCCGCTGGTGCAGTTCGTCTTCCAGGTGCAGCAGCTTCTCCATTTCCGACGCCACCAGCTTGCTCACCGGAATGCCTGTCCACTTGGAGATGATCTCGGCGATGTCTTCCTCCGTCACCTCTTCCCGCAGCAGAGATTGACCGCTGGTTTGGGCATTTTCCAGCTTCTCTTCTGCCTGCTCAACTTTGCGTTGCAGGTCCGTGAGCTTGCCGTACTTCAGCTCGGCGGCGCGGTTCAGGTCGTAGTTACGCTCGGCCTGCTGCACTTCAATGTTGACGTGATCCAACTCTTCGCGCAGGGCTTGAATGTCATCGATCAGGTCTTTTTCCGACTGCCATTGGGCGTTGAGGCCGGATTGGGTTTCCTTCAGATCCGCCAGTTCTTTGTCGAGGCGTTCTAGCCGATCCAGGGAGGCCGCATCCGTCTCATTCTTTAGAGACAGCCGCTCCATTTCGAGCTGGAGGATCTTGCGATCTACTTCGTCCAACTCTTCCGGCTTGGAGGTGATTTCCATCTTCAGCTTGGCGGCGGACTCGTCCACCAGGTCGATCGCCTTGTCGGGCAAGAAGCGATCGCTGATGTACCGCGTGGAAAGTACCGCCGCTGCCACCAGCGCACTGTCAGAAATCTTCACCCCGTGGTGGACTTCGTAGCGCTCCTTCAGACCCCGCAAAATCGAGATCGTGTCCTCAATGGTGGGCTGGTCGATAAACACCTGCTGGAAGCGGCGTTCCAGAGCCGCATCCTTCTCGATGTACTTGCGGTACTCGTCCAGGGTCGTCGCCCCAATACAGCGCAGTTCGCCCCGCGCCAGCATCGGCTTCAGCAGGTTCCCGGCGTCCATCGCGCCCTGGGTCGCCCCCGCGCCAACGACGGTGTGAATCTCGTCGATAAACAGCACCATCTGCCCTTCGGACTCTTGCACTTCCTTGAGAACGGCCTTCAGACGCTCCTCAAATTCGCCGCGATACTTGGCCCCGGCAATCAGGGCACCCATGTCGAGGGCGATGATTTTGCGATCGCGTAACGACTCCGGCACATCTTTACTGACGATGCGCTGGGCCAGTCCTTCGGCGATCGCGGTCTTACCGACACCGGGTTCACCAATCAGCACCGGGTTATTCTTCGTCCGCCGCGACAAAATCTGAATCGTGCGACGAATCTCATCGTCCCGCCCAATCACCGGGTCGAGCTTGCCCAACCGCGCCAGTTCCGTCAGGTCGCGGCCATATTTTTCCAGCGCTTCGTACTTGCCTTCGGGGTTCTGGTCGGTCACTTTCTGATTCCCTCGCACTTCTTTGATAATGCCTCTGAGCTTATTTTCGTCTAAACCAAATTCTCTGAACACCGCTTGCCCAAAGCGATCGTCCTTCGCGTAGGCCAACAGCAGGTGCTCGATGGAAATGTACTCGTCGCCCAAGTCTTTGCGGTAGCCATCGGCGCGATCGAGCAGCTTGTCCAAGCTGTTGCCCAGGTACACCGAGCCGCCCGCATTGCTGATCTTGGGCTGCTTGTTGATGAACTCGGTGGTGCGATCGCGCAGGTTCTGCACGTTCACTTCGGCCTTGTTGAACACGGAGGTCGCCAAGCCTTCCTGCTCCAGCAGCGCCCGCATCAGGTGCTCACTCTCAATCTGCTGGTGCTTCGACTCTTTGGCAATTTCCGGCGTGCGGACAATGGCCTGCCACGCCTTTTCGGTAAATTGATTCGGGTTGGTGGGTTGCATAGGGGTATCGTCTCCGGCTAGTCAGAATCTGTGAAGCAGTCAGTATGCAGAAATCAGAAGTCAGCCTTGCTCACCTCGCAGCCGCTCATTTCTGAGTTCTGACCCGCCGCCTCTCTATTAACTATGAAGGATTTCGATATTTTTCAGGTGCGTGATGCCGTATGCCAAAAGGCGCGATCGCCCTACCCTGGAAACCTGATAAGCCATAATGCATGTAAAGCATCAGTAACTACGAGTTGAAATAATCTAAATCATTACTTGAGACATCACAATTCTTCACTATGTCAAGCTTTGTCATCTTACAAAGATCTTTAGAGGATTATCTCGATAATCGAACTCACTTAACACGAGAGGAAGCAGATGAGTTGTTGGAGAAATTAAGAGAAAATGTGTACAGCAAACTTAATCCAGCCTTAGTTGAGATCGTTAAAGTGATAGACGATCCGCCAAAGTTCAGAGGGCTCAGGGATTTTGACTTAGCCAACTTAGAAGCGCAGATAATAAGCTATGAGCACGAAGCAAGCCAACAATGGGAGCAGAGATGTAAAGCTGTTGAGGCTCTAGCTGCTATACTCACTTCTTCTAAGTGTGAAATATATGAACACTTTAAGCTATTAACAAAATTTTTCTTCAAGTACAAGCCAGAAAACAAAAAAAAGCCTTTGATTAGGCTTCTTCAGGAACGTGACAGAGAAAAAGGAGTTATTGATTTTTTGGGGAATTTCAAACATCAGTTGTTATCTGATAAAAATGACTTTAAAGCAGGGCTTGGCGGTTTTGATAATGCCAATCTTATTTCCAAAGTATTTTGTGGTCCTTTGCGTCCGTTCAAAAAGCTCAATGGTGAAGAGCTAAACGACTTAGCTGAATTCTTCACACTTCACATCGCTCCTATTTTAAGGATGGAAAGAGAGATCGATGAAATTGACGCAAATTTAATAACACTTAGAAAAGAATTCACAAAGAGAACGGCTATGAAGAGGGAGAAATCTAAAGCAGACGAATATTTGTTCTACAAAAACCGATTGTATTTGAGTGACGCGCAGAAAGCACTTTTACATGAGAACCAAGGATTAGTTGATGATGTTATTGCAAAATTAAAGATCACTAGAGATATAGAATCAAGACTTAAAGCTGATGCTTCAAAACAGAGCGAATACCCTGAGTTGGAGTACTCTTGGGCTGATGATGCAGAGCTTAAGAGACTTGATTGGAAGCTTTTAGAAGAATATTGCCTCAACGATTCACTCGAAGAATTGATGAAAGCTTTGAGATCCTACCTGGAAAATATTCATGGCGAAAAACTCGACTGGCAGAGAGTTGAGAAGATTAATCAACTTCGTCCGAACGCAATTTATATTGGCAATAAGAATCTTAGAGGTTACATTTGTTTTCTCTTTAAAGACAAGCACACTGCTGTCTTGGAAAAACCTTTATACGGCAATGCCACTTACTTATTACCTGAGGACAATTGGAAGGAGCTGTCAAAGCTGACTAGAAGAACTTTGCTTACAGAATATCCTGAAGTAAAACGATGTATTCATTATGACTTTGATAGTTGGATAGCCAATGTTCAACGAAGTCTTGAAATGGATGTAGCTGGCGACACTTGTGTTCTCAAAACTTTCGAGCCGAACACCTAAACTGAATATAATAAAAATCCTATCCTAAATATAGCAATATGTCGTTGACGAATTCAGTTTTTCTAGAGAAATGCGAAGAGTTAGATAAGATGCTGCTCTGCCAAGACAAAGAATCTTTGAAGAAAGTCAAACAGCTAATAAAGGAGTTGGAATCAATAAAGCTAGAAGGGCTTAATCGAACGGCCATCAACTTTCTTGAAAATCCTCCTGGCATCCCAAGTTTTCAGGAGATTGAAGAGTTTAGACAGTTAGAAGAAATGGAGAAACACATTCTCGAAAAATTCCAAGAAATTGCAGAATTGAAAGAGAAGATTGCAAGCAGTATCAATGAAAATAAAGATTCTCAATTATACATCTTGGCAACTTTTTTAGAGTTTGAGATCTCTGCCTTCGTGGAGATGGGTTATCAAGACTATTCTATAGAAATTCCATTTTATACCTTGAATCATGAAGATTTTTTTGGATTCACAGAGGAAGATTTTTTTGAAGAAGAGACAAAAATAAATAATACCTATCATGATAAACTTGCGGTAGATTTATCACGTTACTTTAAAGAGTTAAAAGTTTTTGGAAAGACAAGAATAGCGCAGATTCAGCCGAATAAAAGGGAGCGTGAGTCTTTGGCTATGGTTCTTGGCAGAATGCCCTCTAGATCGGAGGCCAAGGAACTGCTAGATACGTATTGCAAGCTTGTTGTTGAAATTCCACCTTTGCGTGAACAGATAGAGAGTCTTAGGAGAAACTGGTCGGATATCCAAAAGACAGCCCTTGAGAAATTCGGTCTCAAGAAGCAGAAATATAGAAAAGGTTACAAATGGGTTTTCGAATCATCTTCGAATGAAGTTTTGGAACAAGAATATATTCAGTCAATAAAAATGTATAAAGAAAGAATCTCTAGGATTGATGAATATAAAGCAAAATATAAAAGTAAACTTATCAGGCCTTCACGTCAGGATTTTAAGGGAATTTCGATAACTTTCATGAACTGGAAGCTTTTGGAGGAGCACACTCCTGAAGATATAGATGTTTTCTTTGATTCTTTGCGGTCTCAATTTAAGAGAATTTATGATGAGCGACTAGAGTGGTGGCGTATTGAAAGTATTCGTGAGATTTTGCCAGATCAGATTTTTATTGGCGAGAATAAGTTTGATGGCTATATCTGTTTTATTTTTGATTATTCGAGTATTGCCGTTTTGGAGAAACCTGTTTATGGGCATGCCACTTACTTTTTGCCCAAAGATCATTGGGAGGAACTATCAAAGTTGAAATGGACTAAAACCAATTTGCGCAGTAAGTATCCTGAAGTTAGGTGGTGCATACATAAAAATCGGGATGCTTGGATAGCTTGTGTCAAGCATCATCTTGAGGCTCAATGAGATTTGCAGAAGCGGTGGGCGGTTGGCAGAGTGGGGCGATCGCCTCCTACAAGCTAAACTTCAGCTATCAGTATTGATGAGACAGCCTATGTTACCTACGACAGAACCGCAGGTGCATTTATGGACGCGGGATGAATACTACCGACTCACTGATCTCGACTTTTTTCAAGGGCGGCGGGTTGAACTCATTGAGGGGCAGGTGAGCGATGTGGCTGCGATGAAAAGTCCCCATGCGATCTGACTAATGTAGTTTGAAACCCAATCAATCGCAGTCTTCGAGTTGGGCCATGGTCAAGACCATATCGTCGATCGCCGCCAGCATCCTCTGGCCGGACTGCCCAGGTTGATTGACCATAATGCTAAAAATGACGGTGCCGTAATCGTCCGTTTCTAAATAGCCGGATAGCGCCCTTACCCCGTTGAGCGTTCCCGTTTTAGCCCGCACCTGGCCCTGCACAATCGTGCCTTTAAAGCGGTTGCGTAGGGTGCCGCTGACGCCGCCGATAGGCAATGAGTTGTAAAACAGTTCCCGTTCCTCTGTTGCATGCATGGCCTTGAGCAGGGCGACAAAGGTCGAGGGCTCTGCCTTATTACTGCGCGATAGCCCGGAGCCATCGGCCTGCACATAACTGTCGGGATCAACCCCCAGCGGTTCGAGCATGGCCTTGACTCGGCTTTGACCACCAATATTCCGCAATAGCTCGTCAGCTCGCCCATTGTTGCTGTCGCGATTAACTAAATTGAGGTCGTCCTGAAAGTACGAGAGGCGATCAGGAGCCTGCTCCAAAATGGTGTAAATCGCGGCCGCGGTGGTGAGCAACTTGATATTCGAGGCGGGAATGAAAAGGCGTTGAGAATTGTGGGTGTAAAGAGCTTGTTCATCGGCGAGGCCATACACTTCCACGCCCCAAGCGGCGGTGCCAAATTGCGATCGCCGCACAATGGCATCCAGCGCTGCCGGCAAATCGGTGGGACAAAACTGCTCGACGGCCCCTCGGTCTGTTGGCAAATCTGGGGCGGCCATTGGAGGATCGAGGGAGAATGGAATGGCCGTTGCGGGTGCGACCCATGGACGGACAAACCCACCTGCGAGTAGCGTGACGCCCGTCATCATCGCCACTTTGGGCATATGTGACGCGAGCCATCGGGTCCAACTTGCCATGCCTGTTTCCTCGTGTGTGTTGAGCGCGGGTGATCCCCAACATCATCAAAGGCGACCGTTGATTCGGCAACCGTATTCCAAGCAACATTTCACCCAGGGGCGAGGTATGGTGTCACGCAGATATTTCCGTTCATCTCTCTGGCTTGAGAACAAGGGACTTAAGCCCCTTGCCTGTTGGCACCTGACTGCAGCTTGCTATAACTGCCGGAGTTTGTAGCGGCGACAAGAGGGGGGGACATGGCTGGTACCGTTGGCTATGGCGCTACCCGCCGGCTGGTCGATCGCTAGGTTAAAAGGCCGAAGTAAATGGTGAGGGGGAGTAAGACAAAGCCGGTAGCGATCGCGATCGCCCCTCCCAAACTCAAGCCATAAACGGTGTAGCGAATCGCTTTGGACTGCAGCCCCAGGGACTGCAACGCGCTCCAAATGCCATGGCGCAGGTGAAAGCCCAGCAATACCATGACGCTGCTGTAGCCAAAGGCGTAGAGGGGATGGTGAAATTTTTCCACCACGAGGCGCGCCAAATCGCGGACGGGCTCATCCGCTAGCTGCGTCGTGTAATAGGTGCCAAACTTGAAGCTCCACAGGTGCAGCCCCAAAAAGGTCGCCAACACCAGTCCCGTGACAATCATGGTGCGCGAGCTGATAGATTGCAGACTCGGCCCGCCTTTGCTGGCGTAGGTCGCGTAACGGTCGGGGCGGGCGTTGAGTTTGCTGACAAAGATGTGAATGCCCGCGATCGCATGCAGGGCAAACACCGCCACCAAGATCGATTCCACCAGCCACAATAGTGGCCCCCAACTTTCTAAATGATGGGCGTAGGCGTTGTAGGCATCGTGCCCCGCAAACAGCAGCAGGTTGCCCACCATATGCACCAGCACAAAGGTGACGAGCCCCACCCCGGTCACCCCCGTGATCAGCTTTTTGCCAATGGGTGAGGTGTAGAGCTGGAGCAGGGCAGGTTGGCGAACGGTATTTTCCATAGGGGCGATCGCGGCAATGGTGGCAGTGAACTGTTCTCTATGCTATTTCGATGCAGCGGCGGATGGCTGCGGCTTGCAAGACTTGTTGATGAAAGCCGGGGTTTTCAACGTGGCAATTTCCCACGGTCGGAGCTGAGCGGGCTGTTCGACGGCGATCGCTGCCTCCAACAAACTCGTCCGCTGAACTTGATGCCCGTCAACAAGTAAGTCGACATCCAGCTGGGCTCCCGCACCGTAGAGATCCCACACCCGCAAAATGTACTGCCCTGGGTCATCTTCAGACTGTTTCAGGGCGGCGAGGTGCGTCGTTGCAGCTGACCAGCGGAGTAGGCTTCCCTCGTGTCCTTCTCCCTCTAGCTTTTCCACATCTGTGGATAAAGCGGGATTTTCAGGCTGGCCAACCACCAACTGTAGGGGCGTGTTGAAAGCGATCGCGTGCTGGGGCGTTTGGCCCGTCCGCCAGTCACCCGCGTGGGGATACAGCCCATAGGTGAATTGGTGGCGGCCGCGATCGGCCTGGGGATTGGGCCACAAGGGCGCTTTCAGCAGGGTCAGCCGCAACTGGTCGGGGTGGGCATCAAAGCCGTGTTTGTAGTCAGTCAAAATGCTGAGGCCCATGGTCTCACTGCTGAGATCTGCCCAGCGGTAGGCGGGCACTTCCCATTTGGCCTGCTCATGGGGATCGGTCGGTGCTGTAGGGCGGGCGATCGCCCCAAACGGAATCTCGTAAGTGGCGGCTTCAGCTTCAAACGTCACGGGGAAAGCGGCTTTGAGGACAACTTGGCAGGCTTGCCAGTCAGCCGTGGTCACGACCTTCAGGTAAGGCTGCGATCGCTCCAACACATAATCTTGCTGAATCCGGGAATCGGCCACATGACGCACGACGCGCAACCGCTGCCGCAGCGGGCCTGATTCCAGCCAGGTGATCGATGCCACCGTGGCCGCTGGCAAGGGATGATCTTGATAATCCGGCGCAATATCCCACGCATCCCAGTACTGCTCAGCATCGCGAAAGGCTTGGAGTTGGTTGGCAGAATTTCGCAAGACTGACTGTGGCGTTGCGGGCGTCGTCAGCGATCGCAGCTCACCACTTACGGGATCAACCTCGGCGCTGAGAAAGTCATTTTTCAATTCAAATGTTGTGGGGTCGGATGGCTGATGAGGCAAGTCTGAGGCAGTCGACTCAGTCGCCTCGGGCACCAACCAATAGCGACGGTAGCCCACCGGGGGCACAGTCGCCTCAAACAATAAATAGTCGCCGCGTTCCATCGGTGGGGCGGCTTGGCAGGGCGGCGTGTCAGAGCGATCGCTGTAGGGGCTGAGTTGGCTAACAACGGTTGCCCCCGTTGCCGGATCAACCACGCGCCATCCCCAATCTGAATGATTAGGCAAATCGGCCAACGGCACCTCGACCAGAGCCGTCTGCTCCCAACTGAGGGAGTTAAAAAGGCAGACCGAGATCGCGCCCGTGGGAGGCAATGGGCGTGGAAGCAGTTGCGCCGCGATCGCCGCCAGAGCGTCCGTGCGGATGCCCTGAGCAGCATCATATGCGGCTTGCCAATCAGGATTGGTAGTCTCAAAGACTTCCGGGATGGCGGTGCCGGGCAGAATATCGTGAAATTGGTTGAACAAGACTCGCTTCCAGGCCGTTTCTAACGCGGCTTGGGGATAGGCGAAGTGGCCTAACATTTGCGCGATCGCGCTGTACAGTTCCGCTTCGCGCAGGGCATCTTCGCAGCGGCGGTTATACCACTTCTGATCCGCGTGGACGGTGTAGCAGCCGCGATGCAGCTCTAGGTACAGTTCATCGTTCCAGACTGGGAGCGGTGTCGCCGTGGCTTCACCCGTTGGCGAAGTTGCCGCCTGGGATGAAGATCCCCCGTTGGCAGTGAGTGGCCGATTCGTCGAGTCAACAGTTTCCGTCCCTGCAGTCAATCGCTGGAGGTGATTCAGCGGGGTATCAAAGCGTAATTCAGGAAAGAAGGGGGAGTCGGCCCAGCGCCGCGCCCGTTCTAGCATGTCGCGGGTGGGACCACCGCCATGATCCCCCATACCTGGGAGCCACAGCATTTCTGTGAGGCCCGTTTTCGCTTCCCACTCGGCGGCGTAACTCGCCATTTGCGGGGCGTCAATGTCGCTGCCGATGGGGGGCAGAGTCAAACTCGTGATGCGCGTTTCGTCCAACCCCTGCCACTCAAACAGACTGTGGGGAAAGGGGGTGGCTTCGTTCCAGCGGAGCTTTTGGGTGGCAAAATAGTCTACGCCGCCTAGTTTGAGTAATTGCGGCAACTGCCAAGAAAAGCCGAAACTGTCGGGGAGCCAAGCGATCGCGCTCATTTGCCCAAACCGCGATTGGGCATAGCGCTGCCCATACAAAATTTGCCGCGCTAACGACTCGCCCCCCAGGGTATTGAGCTCCGGTTCCACCCACAGCCCCGCATCAATCGACCAGTGGCCTCCTTTGACCGCCGTTAACACCGCCTGAAACAGGTCCGGCTGATGGGTTTCTAGCCAGTCAAACAACGCCGGACTGGAGTGGGTATAGGTCATTTCGGGAAAGTCTTGCTGTAGGGCCAGCACCGAGCGAAAGGTGCGTTCAGCCGCCCGCCAGGTATCGGCCACAGGCCACAGCCACGCCAGGTCAAGGTGAGCATGACCGACGCAGGTAATTTGCCGCTGCTTGATCCAAGCGCTGAAGGGTTGCAGGCGATCGCGCAAGGCCCGCAGTTCCTTGAGAAAAGGAGTTTGCTGAGTCACCGTCGTCCAATCGAGGGGAGCGATCGCCGCCGCCAGATCCGATAACTTATCCGGCGCGAATGGGTCGGCAAAGGTTTGCAGCACAGTGAGCTCATCCGCTACGAATCCGGGCTCTGGCAGGGCTGGATTCGCTGTCTCGTACATCACGGTAGAACGCACTAAGGCCCCGTCGTCATGACCGGGGCTGACCAGGTAAATCGCGACGTGGAAGGTGTCGCCGGGAGTAACGCGATCGCTCAGCTTAATGCGCCCAAAGTAATCGAAGAGGTCGCCCTCTTGTCGCAGTTCACCGTCAACATAAATGGCGACAGCCTCGGCCCACCACGTCAGACTCAACTGCAAGGTCAACCCCTCGAGGGGGAAATCATTCAACGTTTCGGGTACCACGATTTGTTGACAGAGCCACAGCGGCTTTTGGCCCCGTTCCCAGGCAATGTGATCCCTTGCGTTGGTTGAGGCGATCGGCCATGATTGCCAGTCATTTTGCCCCAGCACAGCGGCCTTGGGTAAATCCTCCTGAGTCAGATGCCAGGCAGTTTGCAGCGATCGCTGAGACAATCCCTGGAGTCGTTGCACCGTTGCTGATATCGCGGTTTTGGGAGACTTGCTCTCAACCCTCGAAGCATCATTCATAGCAATTTCTCAATCCGCGATTTTATCCTTTAGGGAACTTGCTCAGCCGTCACCGAGTCATAGCAACTGTCGCTAGGCCCGATCAAGAGCATGTGCCGTTTGGCGATATGATAGACCTTACCGATTGCTGTCTATAGATGGGAAGTCTGCAATGCTGACTCTTAAGATTGTTGTTTATCTCGTCGTGGCCTTCTTTGTGGGCTTATTCATTTTTGGTTTCCTGAGCGGAGATCCTTCCCGTAATCCTGGTCGTTCCGACATGGAATAAGTCAGTCATCTGCTTGATATTGCAGGTAAAGCTGAATCAATCGTTCAGCATCGTGCCGACTTAATATCTGGCTGACACAAGATTGCCTTCAGGTTTCTACTGATATCTGAATCTTAAAGCCCGCTTGTCGGGCTTTTGTTTTGATTGGCTGGCCGTCTATGCCCTTTATTCCTCCTGCTGATCTGCCTCCTCCTGCCCTTGTTCAGACAGTGTCGACGGCGACCCCGGACGAAGCGACACCTCGGTCTGATCCCAGCGATCGCGCGGCAACTTCCTCTCACCAGGGACGGCCAGATCCGGCTGCCTTCTCAGCACCCGAAGCGTTGACTCGTCCGGTGCAGTTTTCCGATATCGCCTCTGTCATCAGAGCGACGGATGTTCCTTCCCTAGCCGCATCGGCAACTCAGGCCCAATTCCTCCAGGCTGAGCCTATATCCGCACCACTGGGTTTAGAAGAGGCATCGGCTCCTCCCTCTCAACGAAACTTTGCTTCGATACGGGCTCCTTGGGTATCGCAATTGGGCGATCGCGATGCCGCGCCTGATGCAGAGAACGTTCCTAACCCACCGCCGCCCGATCAAGCGCCCCAAACCGATACCAACTCGGATGAAGATGAGGTGGTAGAAGGCGACGATCCTGAATCGTCAACAACGCTAGACGAAGAAGAGGATGGCCCCGTTTATCCCCGGGCCGCCACCCCCGAACGTGACTGGTCCAACGGAGCGGTGGTTGATGGCGCGTTGCTGACGCCGACTCAACCCACCAACCGTCCTCCCACCCCGTTGAATTTGACGGCTGACTATCAAGAGTTTGAACCCCAAACCCAGGTGCTGACCGCCCAGGGGGATGTGGTGTTACGGCTGGGCAACGGCATTTTGAGGGCAGATCGCCTGTGGGCCAACCTAGCCAACCGATTTGTGGTGGTCGATGGCGATGTGCTCTTCACCCGTGGAGAACAGGTGATTGAGGCTGATCGCGGTGAATACAACCTCATTCAAGGGGCCGGCAGTTTGTTTGATGCCCGAGGGACGCTCTTTATTCCCAGTGCGGGGAGTGATTTAGCCGGAGACCTAACACCAGGCACAACTGATCCTGATATTCTCGCCGCTGATCCCATTAACAATGTTGAGGGTACGGGCAACCTCTCCTTTGGTACCGGACTCACGGTGCCTTCTAGCGCTTCAGGATTGCCCCAGCCTACTGCGGGGGGAGCAGTACGCCGATTTCGATTTGAGGCGGCACAACTCGACTTTGATGCGGAAGGTTGGTATGCCCAGGAAATCAGCCTGACGAATGACCCGTTTTCGCCGCCAGAATTAGAGTTTCGTGGTAACTCAGCCACTCTGACTCGGTTGACTGACCTGCAAGACGAACTCTATATCGAGAATGCCCGACTGGTTTTTGACCAAAGCTTTACCGTGCCTCTGCTACGCGATCGCATCTTGCTGACCCGAGGCGAACAGAGTGCTAATCCTTTGTTTGTGACCTTCGGTTACGACGGCACAGATCGAGATGGTCTATTTGTTGAACGCTCTTTTGAGGTCTATCGAGCGGGCTCATGGCGGGCATTTATCACGCCACAGGTCTTGGTGCAGCGTTTGTTAGCAGGTGAAGACCCGCCCCCCGAAGACGAATCATTTTTGAGCAATTTGGGCCTCGAAGCCGACGTGGTGGGATTGCTGGGTCCACGTACCAGTGTCCGATTTAACGCTAGTTTTTCAGGGCTTGATCTGCAAAACCTGGAGGATCGACTCCGCTCCAGCGTCCGCGTCCGCCAGCTACTTGGCAGGCACGTGCTCAATCTGGAGTACAGTTACCGCGATCGCCTCTTCAATGGCTCCTTGGGTTTTCAAAATGTCCAGAGCAATCTTGGAGCGGTACTGGTGTCCCCTAGCTTCCGCATTGGCGATACTGGCATTACCTTCAGTTATCAGGTTGCGGCCCAATACATTACGGCTGACACTGATCGACTTGAGCTAGTCAACAGTACAACCCCTCCGTTTCGAGCTAGTCTAGGGCGATTTCAAGGCAGCGTGGCCATCGGTCGTAGCTTTGACCTGTGGCGCGGTGAGGCGTTGCCGGCAACTCCGGAAGAGGGACTTCGATTTACTTCCACGCCTCGCGTTCCAAATATTCGCCTAGCATTGTTTGGTCGGGGCACCTACACGTATTACACCAGCGACGACACTCAAGACGATCTATCGGCGAGTGTCCGCCTGTCGGGCGAGTTCGGTCATTTTTCGCGTGACTTCTTCGACTCGACTGTGTTCAATGTGACTTACACACGCTCGTTTGTCAGCGATGCCGCAACATCACCGTTTTTCTTTGACCGCAATGTGGATAGCAATCGACTCAGCGGTGGCATCATTCAGCAGCTATACGGGCCGTTTCGCCTTGGTTTCCAGACTTCAGTCAACCTCGACACTGGCGAAATCATCAATACAGACTACGTGTTTGAATACAATCGTCGAACCTACGGCCTCTTTCTTCGCTATAGTCCAACTCGCTCAGCGGGCTTCTTAGGCTTTCGCATCAACGAATTTGACTGGGCGGGTCGGGCACCTCGGTTTGGGGGAGCTGACATCCGCGAAGTGGAAGGCGGTGTTTTGCAGTAAGTTCCTTCACCTTGCAGCGCAAGACTGGCGAAAGCGTTCGGCCATGCCAGTGCCAACACTCACTGCTGAGACTTTCAAGCTTGGGGCTTGCTGAGGGGTTGCCCGAGCGGCAGGGAAACGACATTGTCGGTGTTAACTTCACGGGCGACGCGGGTCAACAAAGCCGCGATCGCTAAGCTGGCAATCATCGAGCTCCCCCCATAGCTAAACAACGGCAATGGCAAGCCAGTCGTCGGCAAAGCTCCAACCGCCACCCCAATATTTAATAGCGATTGCCCCACTAAGAGCACCATGGCCCCGATCGCAATGAGACGGTGAATCGGATGCTGAATGCGCATCGCGACCAAAGTCGCCAGGGTGGCATAAGACATTAGCAGCGTAAGTAAAAAGAGGCCACCGATGAACCCAAATTCCTCGGCGTAAACCGAAAAAATAAAATCGGTGTACTGAATCGGCAAAAAGTCCAGTTTTTGTTCTGACAAACCTAAGCCACTGCCTAACCAGCCACCAGAGCCAATCGCCAGCAAACTTTGAATCAGCTGATACCCATTACCCATGGGGTCGGCCCAGGGATTGAGAAAGGCCGTAATCCGCTCGCGCTGATAAGCATTGGCACTGAGACTCACCAAAGCCGTCGTCAACCCCGTCATCGCCGTGCCCAGCAGCAACCGATAGGGCAAGCCCGCCGCCAATGCGACTAACCATACAGAGAGACCACAAATCGCGGCGGTGCTGAGGTTGGGCTGCAACAAGATGGCCGCGATCGCGATCGCAAATAACCCAATCCACCAACCCCGGGTCGACCATGACAACTGCGGCCAGCGGCCAAACAGTCGAGCGGCTTGCAATACGAGCAGCGGTTTTAGTAGCTCTGAGGGTTGGATCAAAAATGGGCCGAGAGCTAGCCACCGCGTCGCGCCATTAATCGTGACGCCCAGAGCTGGGATCAGCGTCAGAAATAGTAGCCCGATCAACACAAAAAAGGCGATGCCCGACAGCCGGATCAGACTAGTAATCGGCTGCCGCACAATCCAATTAAACAGATTGAGCCCTAAAAATACCCACAGCAGCTGAATCGCTAAAAATCGCCAACCGATCCCCGTTTCAGCTAGGGCAACCGGGTAAGAAGCCGAAAACAAAGTAATCAGGCCAATCGACAACCACACTAGCGTCAGCCAACGAATAAGACGCGATTCTCGTGACCAATGCTGAGTCGCCGGATCGATGACGGGCAGCAGATACCGAATAAGTTTCACACGCGCGTTAGAGGCCATGGGTTCAGGCTCGTTTCCTTCCAGAAATTGAGATGATTGGCAAGCGCAAGGCATTGCCACAAAGCAACCGCAAGGCTACGGCGGTCAACACTATCTGTGGGTGACCAACGGGTCTGGCGTCCCCGATTGAGCCAAGGATAGTGTCATTAGTTCCTTTCACCGCGATGGAACTGCGGCAAGTATACCAATCCTCATAAAACCTGTGACACTAAAATCCTGGCGCTGAGTCAGCGATCGCCTCCTGCTCGCTATACAGACTCTGAGGGATGACGGCTGACCATTCTTCCTAGCCCCCCTTCATCTCCGCAGTCCGGCTCTGCTAGTGAGCTGAGAGGTCAGTGTGAAGGCTCCGAAGCGGTGGGATCAACATACTGAAAAACGGACGACGATCGCTGTGGTGGTGAGATCGTCTTTCTCAACAATAAGCGCGAGGGCTGAAAGTTAAAGAGAGACAAGAGCGTCGGTTCGACCCGATGGAGTTGATACCCCATGCCCTCATAGAGCTGCCGAGCCTGGCTGTTATCTGTCATGACATGCAGAGACAAATCCCCAAAGCCCCAGTCAAGAGTCAGCTGCTCAGCCGCTTGCAAGAGCCGCCGTGCCACCCCCTGACGACGATAGTGAGGGCAGACGGCCAAGTTCGAGAGGTAGACCCAGGGCAAACGGTGAAAGGTCCATAAATGGGGTTGACGGTAAGCGACTTCGACCGTGCCAATGACAGTCGGTTGGCGGGTGATGCGATCAGGCGCGATCGCCGTCAGGCAGCGATAGTGCGGATGTCCCCCTTGTAGCCGCTGCTTCAGATCTTCGTGAATGCTAAAGCGAAACAGAGGATACAACCACCGCTGCCAACCCAAAGGCGGATAAAAGCTGCTGGCTAAAACAGTGGCCACGTCCTGTAAATCCGTTAGCACTGCCGGCCGGATATAAAACGAAACTGATTCAAATTCAGCAGATCGAGACACTGGCATGGGGAACAAAGTGACCGAGGCATTGCGTTTGTAACACCAGGATTGGGCATTCTCTTAGAGGTGTGCCAAGCCGGTATATCGAACTATCCGTCAGTTTACCCTGCCTGATCTCAATGTTTTGTTTGTGGCTGCAGACGATGCTCAAATTGGGGGGTGATTGCAGGTTAACTGGCAAAATACGAGAGCCCGGATCAGGCCCATCGCGAACTGAACAAGGGGGCGTCTGTACCGACTCAGGGTCGGGTTAAAGGGGGGCAGCAATTATCCTGACTGTCACAAGGTGTGAAGTAAAACTAACTGGGATCAACTCTGGGGCCACCATCACTCAGGCATCTAAACTCAGCCAAATCAACGTTAGCTGGGTGCAGTCTAAGTCAAGCAAGTCGAGCGGTGTAGCCGCTGGTAGGCAACTATCTAGCCCGGGCGCTCAGGGAGACTGAGTCGGCGCTCAGACAAATTGTTGAGGCTGAATTAGCAATTTCTGACAGGGTTCTGGGGCAAACTATGGAGTGCCTGTGCGGTCATCGATTTTAGACAGCACGATTGAGTCTGGCCTGGAGCATCAGGAATTGTGCATCAACTTTAGGAACGTCAAATATCAGGTATCGAGGGTTGTCTATTAAGCCGCGTCGAGAACTTAACACTAAACCCAAGTTGCTGGTTGTCGATGATGAGCCAGACAATCTTGATTTGCTGTATCGCACGTTTTACAGACAGTTCAAGGTACTGCGGGCAGAAAGTGGTCATGCGGCTTTAGAGACTCTCACGGAGCACCCAGACGTCGCGGTCATTATTTCCGATCAGCGGATGCCGGGCATGAGTGGCACCGAATTTTTGCGCCAGACAGCGGTGCAATACCCCAATATCATGCGGATCATTTTGACGGGGTATACAGATGTTGAGGATTTAGTCGGGGCGATTAACCAGGGCAAGGTGTTTAAATATGTCACTAAACCCTGGGAAGCGCAGGACCTGAAGACGGTGGTCTCCCAAGCGCTGGATGCCCATCAGTTATTGCGATCGCGCACCGAAGAATTAGAGCGCGTCTTGCAACAAGAAACGTTGCTGAACGCGATGACGAACACCATCCGCAGTGCAACCACAGCGCAAATAATGATGCAGACTGTGGTCGAAACGGTGGGTCAGCATATGGGAGCCGATATTTGCGTCTTGCAGCCGTTGGGCACCGCCAGTACTGCGGTCACCGCCACGATTTACACCAATGCGGCTCAAGTTACCAGCGCAGCCCCTTTGCTGCCGTCAGACTTGGCTTGGCCGGTGACCGAGATGACGATGCTCAGCCCTGAGACAGTCTTGACGAACGACGATGATCGCTTAGTTGTCAGTCGGTTAGCTGACCTCAATGTACAAGCTAGCTTACTGGTCCCACTGATTAGTCAACAACAACCGCTGGCCGTGCTAGCCCTCCATCGCTGTGGCGAGGTTGAGGCTTGGCATGAGGGCGATCGCCAACTGCTGGCGACCGTTGCCGATCAAACGGCCCTGGCCCTGTCGCAAGCGCTGACCTACGAGCAGATGCAAGCGCTGGCGCGGCGTGAACAATTACTCAATACGGTGACACAGGCCATTCGCTCTAGTTTGGAGCCCCAGGCCATTTTTGCAGCGATCACGCGGGAACTAGGGCAGGTGTTATCCGTTGATAGCTGTGTGCTGTCGCTGTGGACGGCGGCCAATGACTATATGCAGTGTGTGGGGCTGTATGAAGCCCATCCTGACGGCAGTCCGGTGCCCCACACCTCGGAGTCAGATCCGGTGTTGCCGCGATCGCAAACGCCCGTTAGTCAAAACCCGGTCTTGCAAGAGCTATTGACAACGCAACAACCAATTCAGATTGATGATCTGAGTCAGCATCCCGAAATGACGATGCAAGATCAACCCCTCCGCTCAGGAGGGGCGCGATCGCTACTCGTCGTGCCATTGATGACTGAGGACCAAATTATTGGCAGCATTTCGCTCCGTCATATTCATCGCCCTCACCCCTGGCAACCGGGAGAAATTGAGTTGGCGCAGGCGGTCGCGAGTCAGGCGGCGATCGCGGTGCAGCAATCCCGCCTGTATCAAAAAACCCGCGAGCAGACGGAACAACTCATGGCGCTTGATCGCCAAAAAACTGAATTCTTTCAAAATATTTCCCATGAGTTTCGCACCCCGCTGACGCTGACCTTAGGTCCGTTAGAAGCCGCCGTCAGCCATCAGCGGGGCTTAAATCTGGAAGAGTCCACCGTTGCCCTCCGCAATGCCCGGCGGTTACTGCGATTGGTGAATCAACTGCTCGATTTGCAACGGCTGGATGCGGGTCGGATGCAGCCGACCTTTCGTCCCGTGGATGTGGCCGCTTTTATCAAAGATGTGGTGACCGCGTTTCAGCCCTATTGTGAACGCCAGGGGTTGCAGCTACAGACCCACCTGACGGCAGGTGTCACTGCCTTTCTCGATCTCGAAAAGTTCGACAAGGTGCTCTACAACCTCTTGTCGAATGCGGTGAAATTTACGCCTGCGGGCGGTACCATCACCGTCGTTTTAGAAGCGACAGCCGGGCACTGTGTCGTCAAAGTCAGTGATACGGGCATCGGCATCCGTGATGATCAACTGCCTCATTTATTTGATCGCTTTCGACAAGCCGATGGCTCGACCAATCGGCGTTATGAAGGCACCGGGCTGGGCCTCGCCCTCGTCAAAGAACTGGTGTCTTTGCATCACGGCACCATTGATGTGACTTCAACCCATGGTCAGGGAACAACCTTTGTGGTTACGTTACCCACCGGCCACCAGCACTTACCAGCTGAGCAAATATTGACCCAGGCCGCTGCCATTGAGATCAGCCGTGCCGAAGTCGAACTAGCTGATATCTCGATGATGCCGGAAGCCTCGTCACCAGCGATCACGACGAACACCTCATCCAATACGCTGACGGGAATGCCGCACATCCTAGTGGTGGATGATAATGCTGATTTGCGATCGTACATTTCGAATGTATTGCAACGCCAAGGCTATCAAGTGCGCACAGCCCACGATGGGGTCGCCGCTTTGGCGATGCTCGAAACCTTCACGCCCAACTTGATTTTGACCGATTTAATGATGCCGGGGATGTCGGGGCTGGAACTGTTGCAGCAGATTCGCCAAACCGAAGCTTTGAGCAGCATTCCCATTGTGCTGTTAACGGCCAAGGTCGATGATGAAACCCGCATTGAAGGCGTCGAGCAGGGAGCAGATGCCTATTTGGGCAAACCATTTAACGATCGCGAACTGCTGGCCGAAGTGCGCAATTTGTTGGCCCTCAAAGCCAACGAGCAAAAGGTACGGGAACTCAATCAGTATTTGACAGAGTCGGTGCTGCGGCGGTTTTTGCCCGAGACGCTGGTGACGAAAGCCGCAGCGGGAGATTTACAACTCGCCCTGCAACCTGAACCGCGCCAGATTACGGTGCTGTTTAGCGACATTGTCAGCTTTACCCCCTTGTCTGATCAGTTAGGCCCGCGTCGCCTGGCCCAGGTGTTGAATGAATATCTCAACGCTATGACAGAAGCGATTTTTGCCAGTGGTGGCACAGTCGATAAATTCATGGGGGATGGGGTGTTGGCGCTGTTTGGCGCACCAGAAGAATTGCCGCCCGATGAACAGGCCCGACGGGCGATCGCAGCAGTCCATCGCATGCACGACACTCTGGATGAGCTGAATCAGAAATGGCGAACCCAAGATATTCCCGAAATCCGGGTGCGCTATGGCATTCACCAGGGCGACGCGGTAGTAGGGATGTTTGGCGGAGAAGTCCGGGCGGACTATACCGCGATCGGCCCCTGCGTCAACATCGCCTCACGACTCCAGGAAGTGGCTGAGCCCAATGGGGTTTTGGTGTCTTGGACATTGGCCCAGCATTTATCCCAGGAGACTATAGTCTCGTGTTTTGCCGCCCAGCTCCGTGGCCTCCAACTGCCGCTCAAGGTTTGTAGCATTCAACTGTGAGCCATCAGCGGCATTGTCTGCGGGGGCGCATAGTGCTGAATCTGGCGACAGTGTCTCCAGATTCACGGGGACTGAGTTGTGGCATCTAGCGAACTGGTTGACTCAGAGCGGCGCTCATGTGTGGAACCGCTAAGCTAGGTCATGATGTCGCGTGACGATAGGGTGCTGCCAGAGCTGTGTTGAGCCGAAATCAGTTTCAGACCCCGCGCTGGGTTTGGGTCAACAGCGCGATCGCGGCTGCCCTGCTCCACTCTCTGGTGGCTTGGTGGGGATTAGCCGCTTGGCAACAGCGGCAGAGCGAGGTGGCGACGCCTGTACCGATTAAGTTCATTACCTTATCGCCCGCTACAGCGGAGCCTACCCCCGCGACGACCCCGATCGCAGAGGAGGTCACCACCCATCAGTCCGACAATACTGCTGCCAGCCCACCCCCGCCGCCAGCAACTGAGCGCGTCCCCACCACCAGCGAACTCGCCCCGGTGTCACCACCATCCACGCCGTCGCGTACACCAGTGACACCGACGACGACTCAGCCCGTCGCGCCTGCCGTTGCCCCCACAACGCCAGGGGTGCCAGCACCAACGCCACCTCAACCGCCTTCCCCGGCAACTCCGCCGCCAGTCGCCGCCCCGACCCCGCCGCCCTCAACAGTCACACCACCGCCTGCACCCTCGGGGTCGCCTCCCGCCACATCGTCTCCGCCACAGTCCGTCACCCCGGTGCCACCCAGCGGTGAAGCGTCAAGTCCTGTCGTGCCGCCGAGTTTGCCGGGTGACTCCGGCGGTGAGAATAGTGACGCCCCCCCGGTTTCTGAGGGGCCAACGGGGCCATCGGCCACTGGACTCCAGTCTTGGTGGTCCTTGCAGCCAGTGCCAGGGGGGGGCTCCGATATTCACGATCAGCCGCCCCAGTTACCCCCTGGTTGGCAAACTGAGACGGCGGCTGTATTACAAGGGGCCGCCTGCTCAACTGGCCTGATTCCAGTGGGTTCGACCGTTCGGATAACGATGTGGCCAGCAATTGATGCTCAAGGTCAGATCATGCAGTTTTTACCCTGGGAGGAGAATGCTACTGTGCCTGCTGCCGTTCTGCAGTGTATTGAAACGTTGGCACCGCAACTGCCACCACTCGTACCGGCGCAGGATGATGGGGTCGCGATCGCCTCGGACGAGGTGGTGCTAGTCATTGAGCTGCGCGGGACTCCATAACCATTGCTCGCGGGTGCTTAGTGATCAGTATTACCAGCGGCGCTACATCGGTTGTTTTGCCAGCCGAGAGAGCAGTATCGTGTGTGCAGCGATCGCTCCATACAGCCCACGATAACGGGGTACTAACACTGATGATTTTCCCGGTCAGAGCATGTTTTATAGAAGCGCCCAGGACTCCAAATCTCCGTATCTCAAGTTAGATCACGCACACCTGTAGCTATCCCCACTGACAGTCCATTAGCCGCCTGATGCATCGTTTCGGCAAAATCAGATTAATCTGTGAGAATCGTCAGGCGTGAACAGCACATTTTATTGAGGTTGGTGAGTTGGGGGCACATTACCACTGGTGGCGGGTCATCTTAGTTATGCAAGCGTGGTAGCTAGGGGCAACACTCAGCCGTCAGCCTGACTATGGCAGTTCGTCAATTTGGATAGGATTTCTCTGGATGATGCAGATTCTGGTGGTCAACTCAGATGCAGCCGTTCGTCATTGCCTTCTTCAGTGGCTCGACGCCGCCGAGTATGACATCACCTTTTGGGATGAAGACCCGCGAGCTCTTGATCTCACCCACTTGAGTGAACCGCTGTTGATCATTGGCGACTGGCAACAAGCATCAGCAACGGATGATTTATCGCTCTGGCAGAGCTGGAAAGAGCACCCAGACACTCCCCCACTTTTTTGTCTCATGTTGGTGGCGGCTGATCGGCTGGCTGATGTGATGCCAGCACTGTCAGCGGGGGTTGACGATTGGCTCGCCTACCCGCTGGATGAGGTGACTTTGCGCGCGCGACTCTTAGCTTGCCAGCAAGTCTTGCAGCTCCGTCAAGACTTGCAAGCCCAAAAAGCCCAACTGCAAGCGGAACTAGCGGAAGCAGAAGCTTATGTCCGATCGCTACTGCCGCAAGATCTCACCAAAAAGGTGCCGATCAATGCCCGCTTTATTCCCTCCAGTTCGCTAGGAGGCGACTGCTACGACTTTTACTGGCTCGATCCTGATTACCTGGTGATTTATTTGTTAGATGTGTCGGGCCATGGTCTGGGCTCAGCGCTACTGTCGACGTCTGTGTTGAACATGTTGCGATCGCAAGCGCTCCCCGATGTGAACTTTTATCGTCCCGAAAAAGTGCTCCAGGCGCTGAACGACACGTTTCAGATGAACGACCAGAATGAAAAGTATTTCACCATGTGGTACGGCGTCTACAATCGCGCCAATCGCCAACTGATGTACACCAGTGCCGGACATCCACCCGCCGTGTTGATTTCACCCCAGACAGGCCAAAAGCACTCGGTGGAACCGTTGAAGACGCCAGGATTGCCGATTGGTATGCTGCCCGACGTCCAATACAGTTGGAATCGCTGCGAGATTCCCCCCGGCAGTCGCCTGTACTTATTCAGCGATGGTGTTTACGAAATCAAGCAGTGGGACAACACCATCATGGGGCTAGAAGACTTTATCGAGATTCTCTCAACCCACGACTTGAGTGAGTCAATCGACGAGATTTTGATGCAGGTGAGCCGCCGCGCCCAAGAGCACACTACCTTTTCCGACGACTTATCGCTGCTAGAAGTCTATCTGGACTAGGTAAAAATCATGCCGACCAAAGCTCGGGCCGAGACATCTGCCACCCGCAGAACTGACCAGCTTCAGAAACAACAGAGCTAAGGATCAAGGTCAGCTTGACTGCCGATGGCGTGAGCTCATTTGACTGCGGGCTCGCCTCACTCACTGAGCCGACTTGCCTACCCAACAGAACTTTAGAGATAGTGATCAATTACAACTGCCAGGGATGCGGCAAAGCCGGTAATGCCCATAGCTAACCAGGGGCTTTGTCCTTGAGCGACTGCTAATGACGTAATAATGCCAGCGCCGATGGCAGCCACTACAAAGGAACCGAGCCAGTCTTTTTCGCGCTTTTGATACATGAGATTTACGCTTGGTAAAAAGAAAATTCTGTCGCAGCCCTCAAGTTATCACCACGCTGTGAGTGATTTGAGGATCAGGCCCATAGCTGCAACCAAGGTTAAATTTGAGAGATATTTCTTAATGAAGGATTGAGTCAGAGCGGAGCAGCGATCGCAGTCTCGCGCAGTCTCGGAGCGATCAGGCAGAAACTTTCACCCGATGACGATCAGGGCTGCGCTCACTCACCTCATCGATGCCCGTCCGAGAGCGCTCACTCCGCAAACATGAACTTTGATGAATCTTAAAGAGATATTGCGATACCTCAAGTCTGTTGAAGGGCAGACTGGCGGCAAGTCGTTACAGCAATCTGCGGCTGGGACGTTTCTAGGCTCTCAAGCCTCAGCTTTGATCCTTAGATGACTGGTCAATTCATTGATATCGGCAAACGTTTGGCAGCCGAAGCGGTTAGCTCACAGCCGCGATCGCACCGATGAAGCACACAAATTTTGGAGGCAATCTTTCACCATGTTAGCTACCTTACACAATGCGGCAGTCCAGGCGGATGGCCGCTTTCTCAATGATGAAGAACTCCGGAATTTGCAAACTTATGTGCAGTCTTACAAGGCGCGTTTGGCGACGTATCAGCTCTTGAGTCAACGCGGCGAGGCCCTTGTGATGGCCTCACTGCGACAGCTGGCCTTGACCCATCGGCAAGAGGTGCAAACCCATAGCGCCAAATGCAAGCGCGACATGAGTTATGCCCTGCAAGAAATTGCAAAGGCCGTGTTGACGGGGGATCCAGAAGTCTTTCGTCAGAGCTTTTCGCTGTGGATGGAAAATATTACTCGCGCGGTTCACAAAGGCAACTCCGCCGCCCGCGCTTACACCTGTCTCAAGGCGGAAATTCAAAAAGAGCTGCCCGCCGAGTGTGCCGCGCTCATCGTGCCATTTATCGATGATTTGATCACCTCCTTCTCGGGTTAACCAGTGATGTTGTTGCCCCGGCGGCAGCTATGACTTCCCAAAAGGTGAAGAGCATGTTGCTTGAAGCCATGGGGTTTAATCGCAAAGATTGCTGACGCGATCGCAGTTTTTGGGGTCAATTTGGGGATATTAGTACTACCCAGTGAGCTCAATACTCCGGTGTGCTCACGCTGGGGATCATTGAGCCATCGGTCGATGTGAGCCAGAGGCCAGGGGGTTTTGCATCGTTCAGCGGCAGCAGGTTCCAAAGCAAACGGAACGAATGCCAGGAAGCCAGGGCGGCGCTTTTCTCAACTCAGGGCGAGCGCAGGTCACCACAGTCCCTCACCTCTGGACCAGAACGGCGAGGGTGGGCGGGTTCCAAAAAAGACGCTGAATCAGGGCGAAAAGGGTAAATCTGGGTGGCGGAAACTGAAATCAAACTGGCCATGGTCAATCACCGTTCCAAATCAATGCCCGACATGACAACGACTGTGGAGCTCACTCAAGATTTGCTGCATCAGGCCCTGAATGAAGTCTCAACGGCGATTTACATCAAAGATCGTGAGCAACGATTGCAGTTTATCAACCAGGCCTGCTGCCAACTGGTCGGCTGGCAGCGTCGTGACCTAAATGGGGCAACAGAAGCGGACTTGTTATCGCCTGCGATCGCTCAACAGTTGGCCGCTTTAGATACGGCAACCTGGCACGGGCAGGGGCATAACAATTCGGTCACGGTGGTGTTGACGCCGGAGCATCAGTCGTCCTACACCGCCATGCGACGCACTCAGGTATCGGCCGATGGCGCATCATTAATTTGCTATTTAGAGGCCGTCACGGCGAGTGCGGCAGTTACCTCAGGTAAATTGCCTGAGACCTGGCCCAGTGCTCAGTTAGAAGCCTTGTTGGCCAATGTACCAGCGGTCATTTATCAACTCCAACGCTCGACTCAGGGAGATTTACAGTTT
This sequence comes from Leptolyngbya iicbica LK, assembly GCF_004212215.1. Lineage (NCBI taxonomy): Bacteria > Bacillati > Cyanobacteriota > Cyanophyceae > Leptolyngbyales > Leptolyngbyaceae > Leptolyngbya > Leptolyngbya iicbica. Next base: position 125,040 of record NZ_QVFV01000008.1, on the reverse strand, counting down.
GGATTTATCAGTCCGGGGGCGTATGAGGTATTTGGGTTAGGCTCTGACCTGATCTTGGCGAATGCCGCGCAGGTGTTAGACCGCATTCATCCGCTCGATCGCCCGCAATTTACCGAGACGTTGTTAGAGTCGGCGGCCACTTTAGTCGCATGGCGTTGGGAAGGCCGCTATTACAAACCCACTGGCCAGGTTGGCTGGCTCCAAACGGTTGGTCGGCCCCAAGTCGGCGCAACCGGGGCGGTGGTGTGGGATGGCCTGATGATGGATGTGACCAGCCGTAAGCAAGCCGAGGCGGCCACCATTGAACAAGCGGTGATGGAGCAGGCGATCGCGGATAACGAAACCCGCTTTCGCACCATCACGGAAACGATTCCCGGAGCGCTGCTGCAACTGCGGGTGCTAGATGAGGGCTATGCGATCGATTTTGTGAGCGATCGCATCCAAGCCCTGACCGGCCTGACACCAGCGGCGTTAATGGCCGACGCCCAAACTTTTTTAGATCGGCTCCATCCCCGCGATAGTCAACGCTTTCAAGCCACCATTAACGAGGCGGCTCAAACCCTTAGCCCCTGGAAATTTGAAGGGCGGATTGTGGCCCTCAATGGCGACACGCGCTGGTGGCGCTTAGATGCCATGCCCGTGCCGCAAGAACTGGGCGAGGTCGTCTTTTGTGGCGTTTTGCTAGATGTCACCGAGCGCAAAACTATTGAAGAGGCTTACCGCGAAAATGAGCGACAGTTGCGGATGGCGCTCAAGGTGTCGGCCATGGGGGTGTGGACGTGGGACATGGCGACGGATCAAATGGCCTGGACGACAGAACCCGGCACATTATTTGAAGCGTCGGCAGTCAGTTTCTGCGACACGTTCCACACATATTTGCAGAATGTCCATCCCCACGATCGCGAGCGACTGCAACAAGCGGTCAGTCAAGCGGTCAATACCGGCCACGAGTATCAAATCCAATACCGACTCTTGCTGGGAGACGACACCATCCGCTGGGTCGAAGAACGGGGCGGCCTGTGGCGTGACCCCGACGAATTGGTGCTGGGGCTCATGGGCACCGTCATCGACATTACTGATCGCCGCCTGGCCGAGGCCGCTCTGCAAGAGAGTGAAGAGCGCAATCGCACCTTAATCAACAACATTCCGGGGGCGGTATACCGCTGCAAAGCGGACGCCAATTGGACGCTGCTATTTCAAAGTGACGCGATCGCCGAAATGACCGGATATCCGGTGGATCATCCCATTCACCAAGAAGAGTGGCGCCTCATTCATGGGGCTGACCGCGATCGGGTGGACCGCGAAATTACCGCCGCGATCGGCCGTCGTCAACCCTTCGAAGTGGAATATCGCATTCGCCACGCCGACGGTAGCACCCGCTGGGTCTTAGAAACCGGACAACCGATCAGCGACAGCACCGGCACCGTGCAGCTCATTGACGGCGTCTTGACCGATATCACCCGCCGCAAAGAGTCCGAAACGCGACTCCAAGAACTCGCGCGTCGCCAAGGGTTAATTAATCGCATCTCGACTCAGATTCGCCACTCTTTAGAGCTGATGCCATTGCTACAAACCACCGTCGAAGCGGTGCGCAGCCAACTCATCACCGATCGCGTAGCCGTCTGTCGGTTTCAAGCTGATGGGCAGGGAGTCGTCATTGTCGAAGATTGCGCCCCCGCTTGGCCTTCCATTCTCGGGGCCACGGGGCTTGATAACTGCTTCCCAGCCGGGTGGGTCGACGACAACTTACCTAACCGGGTGCGCGACATCCCCGATATTTATCAGGCAGGCTTTCACCCTGACCATGTGCAATATCTCGAAAGCTTGCAGGTGCGGGCCAACCTCATCGTGCCGATTTTGCTCAAACAACAGCTATGGGGGTTACTCATTGCCCACGAATGTCGTGGCCCACGGCAGTGGACGGTGGGGGAAAGCGAACTCCTGAAAGCCTTGGCCGACCAAGTGGGCATTGCCATTGGTCAGGCCGACCTGTACGAGCAAGCCACCGAAAATGCGGTGCGAGCTCGACAGCAAGCCGCTGACCTCAAGGCGACTCTGGCGGAGTTGCAGCGCACTCAATCACAACTCGTGCAGACGGAAAAGATGTCGAGTTTGGGCCAGCTTGTAGCGGGTGTGGCCCATGAAATTAACAATCCAGTCAGTTTTATTGACGGCAACGTGGTGCACGCAGCAGAGTACACCGAAGATTTGCTCACGTTAATCGCGCACTATCGGCAAACCTACCCCGACCCACCGCCCACCTTGCAACAAGCCATCGACGCGGTGGATTTGGATTTCTTAGCCGAAGACTTTCCCAAACTGCTGGAATCGATGCGGATCGGAGCGGAACGCATCAAAAGTATCGTGGCGTCACTGCGCACTTTTTCGCGCATGGACGAGGCGGAAATTAAGGCCGTGAACCTGCATGAGGGGTTAGACAGTACCCTCATGATTTTGCAGCATCGCCTCAAGGCGCACGGCGATCGCCCCCAGATTCAACTCACCCGTCATTACGGCGACCTGCCCATGGTGGAATGTTATGCCGGCAAGCTCAATCAGGTGTTTATGAATTTGTTGAGTAATGCGATCGATGCGCTAGATGAAAAACTCGCAACAGGCGATCAGATCGAGCCCCCGCAGCTCGCGATCGCCACGACGACCATCATCCCCGACCAAGTCCGCATTAGCATTACCGACAATGGCGCGGGCATTCCGACAGACAAGCAGCCGCACATTTTCGAACCCTTTTACACCACCAAGCCGATTGGCAAAGGCACCGGCATCGGCCTCTCCATCAGCTATCAAATCGTGACCCAGCAGCATCGGGGCACCCTGGTCTGCGATTCCCAACCGGGGCAGGGCACCACCTTCCACGTCACCATTCCGGTGCAGCAGGGGACAACCTAGCGCTCTGCCCAGCTGATGAATGAGGGGAACTCGTAGCGTGGGTCGTCCAACGGTGGTCCTACGCACCTCTGCGTCGTCATGCCAAAGTTGAGAGGCGGTTATTCGTTACGGAAATCGTCGCGATCGCGACCGGGCAAGCGTTCCATCGCCCCGAGTACGGCTTGCTGCGCAGCTAAGATATCGCGCTCTTCGCCGCCCAGGTACAAGCGCCCAAAACTGCCGACCGACGTAATTTGCAAGATATTGATTAACGCCGCTTTTTCCGCTTCGTTGGCAGCCAGGGAAGCGTAGGCTGCTGGCTCGACTTCAAACACGTAAAGCGTCTGACCCGCCACGATCATGTTGCCGCGACGGCTGCGATTGATGAGCTGCACATGGTGCGAGTCGAGGTTGCGAATGACCTGGCTCGACTTAACTTGAGGCCGCAAGCAGTCACGGCGATCAACCCCCAAGACATCAAGCATGGCCTGACTCGCCGCCCGGATTTCGGCTTGACTGCTGGAGTGAATTTCTAACGTGCCGTACAGGCGCTCGACCATGAGCACAGCGGGGCGCACCACCGCCGATTTCAGGGCAATATCCATCAGGCGGTTGACTTCGATACCCGGTGAAATTTCGAGCCACAGGGACGAATCACCCGGCAGGGGCAAAAAGCCTACCGAAACCGTTCCCATGAAAGCGGCGTGCTGCGGTTGCAGACTGTCAATATATACGTAGCTGCGCAGATCAACGCCCAAAGCCTTTTGTTCTCCTGTATCTCCCCCGTCAGTATACCGGGCGACGCGACTCCCGGCGTCGGTCGACAGCGGGGCAATTTATGGATTGCGCCACGGTCGCTTTCAAGCCTCGTTATGGTTGAGCCTGTAATCGAATCCAGGGATCATCGACGATCGCGATCGCGCCCCCCGGAAAGGGATCCGTTTGACTGCGATTGGGAGCCGTGAGCAATGCGACCACTTTTTCCACCTGAGCAAATTGGGGCGCCATCGCTACCTGCTCCATCAGCCACTGACGAATGACCCGACGTTGCAAGGCCAGAGGCATGGTGCGCAGCGATCGCCGTTGGATCTGCTCATTCAGCACGCACTGTTCGTACACTCGATTGGCTTCCGCTTGCAGGTAAGCGACCTCCGCCGCCAAAATGTCCGCAGTCTGGGCTAAGGTCGCATCTACTTGAGGATTGAACTGCGTGCGTAGCATCGGCAGCACATCGAGACGGAGGCGGTTGCGGCGGTAAGCGCGATCGCGGTTCGTCGCATCCTCCCAAATCGGCACGCCAAAGTCCTGGCAGAACTGTCCCGTTTGGTCGCGAGTGATATCGAGTAGTGGACGCACCAGAGCAATGTGGGGCGTCTCAGGGCTGAGCGATCGCCACCAAGTCAACGCTTGCAAACCCTCCAAACCACTGCCGCGCACGAGGTTAAATAGGAGCGTTTCGGCACGATCGCTAGCAGTATGCCCCGTCACAACGTGGGTGCAGCCCAACGCGATCGCCATCTCCCCAAAAACTTGATAACGCCACTCACGGGCCGCCGCTTCACTACGGGGAGGTTGCGCCGCCACCTGCGTTGTGTGGGCGATCCCCAGGTCAGCCACCCATTGCGCCACAAAATCAGCATTCGCATCGGCATCCTCGCGCCAGCCATGGTTGCAGTGAATTGTGTGCAATTGCCACTGCCATCGGTGCTGCAAATCAACCAGCAAACGCAACAAACACTGAGAGTCTTGCCCCCCCGATACGGCGACTAACAGCTTTGAGGCTTGGGGTAATAAACCTGTGGATAGTCTGGCAGGGGTATCCACGCGGTGCGATCGCAAGGTCTGGTGCAATTGGGCGTGTAAAGGACTCCAAGGCTTCATGGCTGTAGGCTCCTCATGCGACCCGACCGACCGCCAACAACTTTTTCGATCGGGCAACACAGTACAGACATCCTGCTCTAAGATGGCATGGCGAGACTGCCCTATTGTGACGCTGTCGCCAACTATGAGCTTGGATTCTACCCCAGAGACTGTGGATATTGAGTCTGCCGAGGCTGCCCCAGAGCCCGCTAAAGTTGAGGTCGACCCCGCTCTCCAGGTGCGGTTTAAGACCGACAATGGCAAAACTTTACTGCTATTGCCACCGGAACCGACCGAGAGCACAACTTCACCCTGGGAAGAAGTGTGGGAACAGCTCAAGCATCGGTTGTCGGCGGGAGAGCGCTTTTGGCAACCTCAAACAGCGGTGCATCTCATGGCCCGCGATCGCCTGCTTGATGCCCGCCAGCTGCAAATGATTGTCGATGCCTTGACCGAGGTTGACCTGACGCTCAAGCGGGTTTACACCAGTCGTCGTCAGACAGCCGTGGCCGCCGTGACGGCGGGCTACTCGGTGGAACAGCAAACCTCACTCAGTCATCTCACCCAAGCAACGCCTCAGCCCGGCACGCCCCTCGACGATCCGCTTTATCTGCAAAGTACCATTCGCTCCGGCATGGAAATTCGCCATGCAGGCACGGTGATTATCCTTGGAGATGTGAATCCGGGTGGGAGCCTCATTGCCGAAGGCGATATCGTCGTCTGGGGCCGCCTCAAAGGTTTGGCTCACGCCGGGGCTAAAGGCAATCGCCAATGTCGCATCATGACCCTGCATATGGAGCCAACCCAACTCCGCATTGCGGACAAAGTGGCCCGTCCACCGGAGCATCCGCCTGCTGAATATTTGCCTGAGGTCGCCTATATCGGTGAAGGGGGAATTCGCATTGCCCCAGCCCAAGAATTTGCCCGCTGGCTGACCGAGCATCAGACCTAGATGGTCTCTACGGATGGGCGCGATCGCTCGTCGCCGTGTGCCTCAGTTGCCTGTGCTGTAGACCCGACAGCCATTAAGGTGTGTATTTTTGCACACAACTTACGGGGACCCCTCGCCTAGAATAGAGCTACATCAAACTCATATTTAATAAGAACGCGCTTGAGCATTCTGGGAGGTAGATTTAATGCTGGTTGTCATGATGAAGGATCAACTGCTGGCTCCCACCGCTGTGTGCCAAACCTGCCTCATGGCAGACCAGGGAGGGCAACCGCGTTTTCATCACGGTCGGTTGACCTGTGGGCGTTCTCTGACCAATCTGCAAGAAGGACAGCCCCCCCAGTACGAATGTCAAATGGGCTTCAAAATTGCCGATATCGGTTAAGCCAAACAGCGGGCGGGTCATCGGTGCAAATGTGAAAGTCACCTGTGCTTTCTGTGCGCTAGCGATTTGTCAGTTAGCATATGTAATGTTATTTGTTCGCGGAGGCTGAGCGCTCTCTATGACCTGGCGTGGCACAACAACAGCACAAGATCGCTTCTTTGCTTGCTTGCCCTATTTACTGCCCCTCATCGAAGTTTCGCTACTGGGGATGTCCTTTGCCGTGAGATCCGGCATCGGCCTGTTTTCTCAGTTTCCGGCCTTGGGCCTCATCCTGGTGCCGCTCAGTCCCCTGATTCGGATTTATACGGGTTTCCCCTTCGCCGGGCTGATCGTATTTATTCTGCTGTTGACGCTGGTCGTGCGGAATACCAATATTAGCCACTTCATCCGCTTCAACACGATGCAGGCGATTCTGCTCGATATCCTGCTGATTCTGGGACAGATCATTCTGGATTTGGTGCTAGTCCCCACACTGGGCACAGGGCTCTTTGTGGACACTATTTTGAATGTGGTGCTGTTGGGCATTCTCAGTGCGGTGGCTTTCTCCGTGGTGCAGTGCATCCGAGGCGAATATCCCGAAATTCCCACGCTGTCAGAAGCGGTTCATATGCAGGTGCGTTAACGCTGACTAGCCGCTCGGCGTCGCGTCTTGGCAATCCTCTTGAAATGGTTCTCCATCATTGGAGAGCCATTTTTGCTGTTGGGCAGTCTGTCGGCAGGTGGTGACAACAGCTGGCTAATGCTGCATTGAGGCGGTCCCATCTACCAACTTTGCGATTCCATGGATTCCATCGACTCGCCAGAATCTAGCGAGTCCATCGAGAGCAACTGGGCGGGTATGGGCCGGGCCTGAACGGAGTTTTCCAGGGAGCCGATGCCTTCGATTTCGACTCGCACGCGATCGCCGATCGCCAGTGGTCCAATTCCCGCCGGAGTCCCCGTCAGCACGACATCTCCCGGCAAGAGCGTCATAATCTGGCTAATGTAGGCCACCAACGCCTCCGGCGAAAAAATCATGTCACTGATTTCGCCACTTTGAACGGGTTCAGGATGTTCATTCAAGAAGGTCTGCAATTTGGCTTCGGGATTAAGTTCGCGCACAATCCACGGACCGAGGGGACAAAATGTGTCGAACCCCTTTGCCCGAATCCATTGATGATCGCGGGCTTGCAAATCGCGGGCGGTGACGTCGTTGGCAATGGTGTAGCCCCAGATTTTGTCTTGGGCCATGTCGGCATCACAGTCCAGACAGCGATCGCCAATCACCAATGCCAGTTCCCCTTCATAATCCACCCGCTGCGATTGCGGTGGATACAGAATCGGGGTGTTGGTGGCAATGACAGCGGTCGACGGCTTCATAAACAGCAGGGGCTCTTCCGGTAGATCGCCCCCCATTTCGGCGGCGTGTTTAGCATAGTTTTTGCCCACAGCAATGATTTTTGATGGCGCACAGGGGGCTAAGAGCTGATAGCTATCCGCTTCTAAGATCGTATCGGTGACTTCCCCCTGGAGCCACGGTGGCGCATCTAGTACCCGCACGCTGCGGTCAGACTGCAACAGACCATAGTGGAGTGGTCCCGCTTGCGATTGAACTCGAACGTACCGTTGCGCCATGGATTCCTTCAACTACTGGTGATATGATTGTAGATCCTTGCCTTTCGGCCCAGCGTCTAGCGCTTAACTGACCAGCGCGTTGCCTGAGGCCATTTATACCGGGAAAGGCCATTTGTCCACAAGGAGCACAGTTATGACAAGCATGATGTACGAGACGATGTACATTCTGCGGCCCGACATTCAAGAAGAGGTCGTAGATGGTGAGATCGCGCGTTATCAAGAAATTTTGCAAGAGAACGGCGCGACGATTTTAGAGACCCAGCATCGCGGCAAGCGTCGTCTGGCCTACGAAATTCAGAACCACCGTGAAGGCATCTACATCCAGATGAACTATCAAGGCCCTGGCAACGTAGTTGCGCCGATGGAGCGGGCGATGCGTCTGAGTGAAAATGTCATTCGCTATTTGACGCTCAAGGTGCCGTTGACCGAAGACTTTTCGGAATCGGATGGTTTGCCTGCGGCCGAAGCGGTGGGCGCGTCTCCTTCGGCTCCACCGCCAGGCGCTGCGTAAGCAATTGGCTACACCATATTTTGCTGCCGCCGCTGTCGATCACGCAGATCAACAGCGGCGGTTTTTTGGTGTCGGCCATCGACACCAAAAGAGCGACAGAGCTGGATCATCGCGTCAATCATGAGCGGCAGCCCGCAAACATAAACAATTTGCCATAAAAGGAAATTCTGAACGAAATCCCGGTAAAAAAGAAGTGTGGCGATCGCCGCCAATCACTACAGAATCAGAGGGCGCACCATGGCCAAGAAAGATCCCTACGTCGAGTTTCTCAAGGAAGATTTCAATGATTTGTTTGGTCAGATGGAATTGACCCCGATTCAGCGGAAATTTTTGGCCTCTCGCTGGCTAGATCAAGTGCTGTGGATGGAAAAGAAGGCGAATCAATGCCGCGATCGCCATTATCGGCTCCGCTTGTCAGCCATCATTCTGGGCGTCATTGTGCCAATTTTGATTGGGATTAATCCGGGCAATCCAAAAGTTGCGAAGGCACTACAATACGCCACGATCAGCCTTAGTGCGATTGTGGCTGTTAGTGCCGCTGTAGAAGAATTTTTTCACTATGGTGAGCGCTGGTATCACTATCGCCGCACGGTAGAGTCGCTCAAAACCTATGGCTGGCAATTTTCGCAGTTGAGCGGTCGCTATGCTAAATATCCTAACCACACGACGGCGTTTCAAGACTTTGCGAATCAGGTGGAAGAGGTCATTCAGCGTGACGTTGAAATTTATGTGACTCAAGTCGCGAAGAACGAAGAAGACAGTACCCAAACGCCAGTATTAGTGACGGGTCCTCTCCCCGATATCGATGATTTGTCCGGTTCTAGCGGGGATGATGATCCCAGCCTACCCTGATGGCCCAAAGCTCTTTGCTGCTGCGGCAATTCAAGGGTAGGTGCCAAGTGCAATTACTCTAGGGGGCGATCGGGGCAATCTCTCAATTTCACCGATGTCTGCAGCCGCTGGTGTCCCATAAGTCCCAGAGCGACTGTTGAATGCTGGCAGCGCAGCGAATGCGTGAAGGCGATCGCTGGCGTCTAAGGGGCTGTAACCTCTCCTTACCGACGCAAACGAGCGCCCCGATAGCGCATTTCACGCCGCATCGCTGCTTGTTGAGCAAAGTTGGGCATATCGCCTTGATGTCCCATCAGCATCAGCGTGTCGCCCTTGGCCAGATAGAGACTCCGACCCGGATGCACAATAACTTCGCCGTCAGTCCGGCGGAGTGCCACGATGATGAACGTGCCTTTGCCCCGCACTTCCACATCGCCAATGGTGCCACCGACCAGCGAGTCCTCAATGACGACTTCCTGGATTTGGATGTCGAGTTCTGCCAACAGCTCGTTGAGACCCGCTTGTCCATCCGGCTGGGCCAAAAAATCCACCGCCGCTGGGTTGGTAATCAAATGAGCCATGCGCGCCGCGCTGATCGTTGCAGGCAGCACCACGTGATTGGCACCTGCCAGGCGCAACTTCTTCTCAGTGGAGGGAATTTCGCCCCGCGCCAAAATGACTAAATTGGGGTTCATTTCTCGCGCTGTCAGGGTGATGAAGACGTTGGCGGCATCGTTCGGTAGCACCGTGGCTAAGACTTTCGCCTTTTGAATTTGCACGGCTTCCAGATTCATCTCGTCGGTGGCGTTGCCCAGGTACATGAGGTAGCCCTGCTCACGCGCCAGTTCGATGCGATCGGGGTCGTTATCTAAAACGACGAAGGGCTGGTGGGCCACTTTGAGCTGCCGCGCCACCATTTGACCAATGCGCCCAAAGCCACAAATAATGACGTGTTCGTCGAGCAGTTCAATATCTTTGTTCATACGTTTGACGTTGAGAAGCTTGCGTATTTCGCCTTCGGTGATGAGTTGCACAAAGCCTGATACGGTGTAGGCCACAGACAACACGCCCGCAATAATGACGAGAATGGTAAAAACTTTGAGCGTGGTGGAGGTGAGCGGCTGCACTTCGCCATACCCCACACCAAAAATCGTAATCACCACCATGTAAATGGCATCGAGCAGCGTCCACCCGGCGCTGACGTAGCCCGTGACCGCGATGACGACCGTCAGCAGGAAGGTGGCAATGCCGGTGACAATTCGCTGAAAAGAGGTTTGCATGGCAGTGACCAAAACTGTCTGTATCGTAGGCGAGGTTGAACTGTGAAAAACGCTACCAAGGCTACGATCGCCCCCTCTCTTTTCGATTCAGGACGAACAGCGCGATCGCCCTCTAAGGCTCTTGAACGTAGAAATCTCGAAGTTTCACAGAGTTATCACATCGCTGTAATAGCACTGTCACACCCACTGTCTACTCTAAGAATGTTAGACAGCAAACGTCCCTAAACCAAACAGGGAGACACCCATGAGAGACCACGTGACATCGACAGACTCCTCACACCACCCCGCTCGGTGGGTTTCGCGTACCGGGCAATCTTTACTCCTCATGCTTGCCGGTGCCGGATTAGCCACCGCAGGCACGGGCGCTCTGCAAGCAATGCAGCCGAGCTTTTTGGAAGAGCCCCAGGCCCAGAGCCAACCCGAAGAGGCGGCTCCCTCCACCGCGATCGCTCCGCGCATCAACGCGCCCAGCACGTCTAGTTTCGTTGCTGATATTGTGCAGGAAGCGGGCCAAGCCGTCGTCCGCATTGACGCATCGCGTACAGTCACCAGCAGCGTCCCCGAGGCATTTCAAAATCCCTTCTTTCAGGAATTCTTTGGCAACATGCCGGAGAGTCAGCAGCGCGTAGAGCAGGGCATCGGCTCTGGCTTCATCGTGTCAGAAGACGGCACCATCTTTACCAACGCCCACGTGGTGGATGGGGCAGATACCGTACAAGTGACGCTCAAAGATGGTCGCGTCGTGGATGGCACTGTGGTCGGCACCGATCCCCTGACGGATGTGGCGGTGATTGACATCGATGCGGATAATTTGCCCACTGTGCCTCTCAGCGACTCGAACCAGTTGCAACCGGGCGAATGGGCGATCGCGATCGGCAATCCCCTCGGGCTCGACAACACTGTCACCGTCGGCATCGTCAGCGCCACGGGCCGCACCAGTGGTCAAATCGGCGTCGCTGACAAGCGCGTCGATTTCATCCAAACTGACGCTGCCATTAACCCCGGTAACTCCGGTGGTCCCTTGCTCAATGAGCGGGGTGAAGTCATCGGCATGAACACCGCCATCATTCAAAATGCCCAGGGCATCGGCTTCGCCATTCCCATTAACGATGTGGGACGCATTGCCGAACAGCTGGTAACCAATGGTGAGGTGGCTCACCCTTACGTGGGCATCCGCATGGTGGAACTGACCGCCCAAAATAAAGAGGCGATCGCCGCTCAAACGGGCCTCGACGTCGCCAACGAAGAAGGCATTTTGATCGCTGATGTGGTTGGCAACTCACCAGCCGCTCGCGCTGGCCTCAAACAAGGCGACATTCTGGTTTCCGTGGGGGGTCAACCCGTGACCGAAGCCGCCGAAGTGCAAAACTTGGTCGAAGCAGCGGGCGTGGGTCAAAATCTCTCCTTGCAGGTGCGCCGCAATGGCCGCGTCGAGACCGTTACCGTGCAGCCAGAAGCCTTACCTAACGGCTAACCCCAGGCTCCGAATTTCAGTGTTACTCACACCACCGTGGGAGTGTCAGCAGCGACACTCCCATTTTTTCTTAGTGCGCCAGTGTCCTAGCAACGCTACTGTTACGGAATTCTTAACCAGATACTTAACGCCCCGCAGCAAACTCAGTCACATCTTGCCTGGTTCAGGCATACTATTTAAAAGGGACTGTATTTATCCGTCGGGTCATGCCCTTGAATCAGTCCCGAGCTATCTCCCGGAGATTCCCATCGCTGGTTGGGAAGAGACATTTTTATGTTGGATTTAATGAAGCTGGCCCAACAAATGCAGGGCATTAGTCAGCATCTGAAAGATGAGGCCGAGGCCGCTGGTCGGCGCGTGACCATCGCCAACCAACTCATGGACCGTGCTCAAGGCCATCAAGACGAACTGGTGGAACTGTGGGAAACCTGGCGCGATCGCATTCCCTTTGCCATGGCTTGTCCCGTGGAGCCGTTGAATACGTGTCTCCCCATCCAGGCCGCGCCCGACGCCCATACCGTGCTGGCAACGGACGGCTCCCAAATTTCCCCCAGCCACCACGAAATTGCCTACTGCTACTTGCTCAACGTGGGGCGGATCATTTTGCACTATGGTCAAAGCCGCTTTCCCCTGCTGGATAGCCTGCCTGAAGTGGTCTATCGGCCCGAAGACCTCTACATTTCGCGCCAGTGGGGCATCAGCACCGAAGAGTGGATGGGCCACCGCCGCACTGTCGCCGAAGTCGAAACCCTGGCCGATTTGGCTGAGGGTCTACAAATTGACACTGCCGAAGACGACCAGCCCCCCACCTTGGCCCTCACCGATGGCTCCCTGATCTACTGGTTTTTAGAAGAGATGCCTCGTGAGGCCCGCGATCGCATTCTGCCCCCCATTCTGGAGGCGTGGGATCGATTACAGGCCCAGCGCATTCCCCTGGTGGGTTATATCAGCGCCTCTCGCAGTGGGGAAGCGTTGAACTTTTTGCGGTTGCAGAGCTGTCCGTTTGAGGTGCCCGATTGCCTGACTCATTGTGCAGAAGAGCGAGATCGCGCTCCCTGTCAGGTATTTTCGCCCCTACGGGATGTGGCCCTTGAGGCGACTGTGCTAGAGTCCGGCCAGCGGGGACCGCTGTGGCGCAGTTCCGTCAGCATTTTGGAAGACTATGGCGCTCACCACATTTACTTTTGCTACGTGAATGTCGGCACCGAAGTGGCGCGGGTCGAAATGCCGGAATGGGTCGCATTGAGTCCACCCCTGCGCGATAGTGCGCTGGAGATGGTGATTACCCAAGTGCAAAAGGGCTACGGCTATCCCATCGCGTTGGCAGAAGCGCACAATCAAGCCGTGGTGCGAGGGGGCGATCGCACGCGCTTTTTTGCCCTGCTCGAACGGGAGATGATTCGCGCGGGCTTGCAAAACGTCACGACCTCATTCAAAGAAGCGCGAAAACGCGGCAGTATTGCTTAGCGTTGGGCGACAACTGCTCCCCGGTGCGAAGGGTTGAATCTTGGGGAGACGGACGCCAACTTTAGGAAACGGTGGCGCGGCGACGGCCCTGAGTAAAGGGACTACAGGCCTCTTCGAGCGATCGCGTGCGGTATGTCGCCTCAAACACGTTGAACTGATGCACGATTTCGTTATCAATATCCAGAGCGGTCAGCCAACCGCTGCGGGGGTGATACGCCCCTGTGTCAATGTCTAGCCAGCCCGGCCCTTCGACAATTTGCCCTGGCTCAATATCGGGAAACGTAAAGGTGATGGTGTGGCCGGTAATGATCAGTTTGTTTTGAAAGTACGGGTTCGGCGCGCTGTGAAAGGCATCGCGAATCCAACAGAATTCATTCGCGGTTTGCTCATCAATCGCCAGGGTGGGGTCTAAGCCCGCATGCACTAGCCAAATATCGCCCAAGTCCAGATGCAGCGGCAGCGTCCGAAACCATTCCATATGCTCGGACAGCAGATCTACATCGCGATCGTAGCTGGCCAAGGTCGATTGCCCGCCGCTGTAAAGCCAGGCTTGCAGCATATTCGTGGCGGACTGAGTTTTGGCAAAGGCGTCGAGCAGCAGCTGCTCATGATTGCCTAAAACGCAGATGAACTCCTGCTCACGCACAAAGCTGACAACCTTGGCACTTTGGGGGCCTCGATCAATCAGATCGCCCACACAATAAACTTGATCGGTCGCAGTGGGATCGACTTTGTCGAGCAAATGTCTCAGGCCCACGTAGTGACCATGAATATCGCCAATAAAAATACGTCGAGACATAGGTATAGAGAAGGCAACAGACGATTAGTGGAGCGAGGCAGCGCACGACGAGAACACATCACTCAGCGTGATCAGGCTTCATTTAAGCTAACAGACATAACGTGTCAGGATCCGTAAATGTTCTGAGAAGTGCGGATAAAAACGATGTGCAAAAGTGGGCATATTTCAGGATTTTCAACTAGCTACGGCGATCGCGCTGAATATCGTAAATCGCCTTTTCCACACACCAACGTTTAGAACGACCCGGATGATTGAAAGCGTTCCGTTCAATCAATCGTTCAGAAACGCGACGATCTTTCGTCAACCGATCCAGTCGCCGCATCAAGTTATCCGGCACGGTCGCGCCTCGGCTACGCGCCCCCTGGCTACGGGTCGCCACTAACTGACGACTGCCAGATTTGCGCCGATTTAACCACCAGATGGCAGCGCCTAAGATGGCGATCGCAAGCAGAACTTCAATCATGGCGATTGTTCAGTGATGAAGAGCACCCAGCCGCACGACTCAATTTTCTTGATGTCTGCGTCATATCCTATTGTTCCCGTTGTGCCGCCGAGGACGACGTTTCATCCTGCACCGGCGTGGCAGCATCGATGGATTGTTGCTTGATCGCCTCTGCCAACGACGTCTCCCCGACTTGCCACAATCCTTGAGGCACGGGATCATAGCCCCCCGCATGAAAGGGATGACACCGTAAAATACGGCGGCAAGCCAGCCAAGCGCCCCGTCTCGCCCCGTATTGCTGGATGGCGTCTAGGGCATATTGCGAGCATGAGGGCGTATAGCGACAGGTGGGCAGGAACAGTGGCGACACAAAGCGACGATAGCCTTGGATACACCACATCAGACACGTTTTCATAGCTGAGCGAATGACTGGTATTGCTGATCCTAGCTTGCGGTAATGGTGCTCAGGGAAGAGCCTTGTAGAGTGCAATCCGCCCTTAAGAAATGTTAAGGTGCTGGCAGTAGCTCTTAGCTATCACCACTCGTTAAGTGGATGGCGTCATCGCTGAATCGGCGTCTTAATGCTACTAACAGTTGCCTTGTTTGCCCAATCGGACTCTTCACTATGTTGCGCCTGGAAAATATTTCGAAAATTTACCCGACGGGCGAGGTGCTCAAAGATGTGAACTGGGAGGTCAAGCCCGGCGATCGCATCGGCTTAGTCGGCGTCAACGGGGCTGGCAAATCAACTCAGCTGAAGATTATTCGCGGCGATGTGGAACCGACGACAGGCAACATCATCCGCCCTGCCAGCCTCAAGATCGGCTACTTAAACCAAGAGTTTGAAGTGGAAGAAGGGCGCACCGTGCGCGATGAATTTTGGACGGTGTTTCATGAGGCCAACACGATCCATCAGCGGTTGATGGAGATTCCCCATCACATGGAGGAGGCCGATCCTGACACGCTTGAAGACTTGATTCACGAGCTCGATCGCCAGCAGCGTCAGTTTGAAGCTTTGGACGGCTATGGTCTGGATGCTCGCATCGAGAAAATTTTGCCGGAAATGGGCTTTAACCCAGAAGATGGCGATCGCCTCGTCAGCGAGTTTAGCGGCGGCTGGAAAATGCGTATGGGCTTGGGCAAGGTGCTGCTACAAGATCCCGATATTTTGCTGCTGGACGAGCCGACCAACCATCTGGATCTGGAAACCATTGAGTGGCTGGAAAACTACCTCAGAGGCGTGAATACGCCAATGGTCATCGTCTCCCACGATCGCGAATTTTTAGATCGCCTGTGTACTCAAATTGTGGAAACTGAACGGGGGATTTCCACCACTTATCTCGGCAACTACACCAAGTATTTAGAGCAAAAGGCCGAAAACCGCCTGGCTCAGCAAAGCGCTTACGAGCGGCAGCAAAAAGACATCGCGCAACAGCAAGCCTATATTGATCGCTTTCGCGCCAGTGCTACCCGCAGCACCCAGGCCAAGAGCCGCGAAAAGCAGCTCAGCAAGGTGGCGTTAATTGAAGCGCCTGACTCTGATGTGCGGACCCTAAAGTTTCAGTTTCCCCCAGCGATCCGCAGTGGCGAAGAAGTAGTGCGCATTGAAGATTTGACCCACTGTTATGACGAGAAGATCTTGTTCCTGGGGGCCAACTTGGAGATTGAGCGGGGCGATCGCATCGCGTTTCTCGGCCCCAACGGAGCGGGCAAATCAACGCTACTACGACTGATTCTTGGTCGCGAAGCACCGACCGAGGGCATCGTGCGTCTAGGCCGCCACAACGTGATCCCCAAATATTTCGAGCAAAATCAAGCCGAAGCTCTGGACCTCGACAAAACCGTCTTCGACACCGTGCAAGACATCGTGCCCGACTGGAAAATGGAGCAGGTGCGGACGCTGCTGGGTCAGTTCCTCTTTAGCGGCGACATGGTGTTTAAACAGGTAGGAGCCTTGAGCGGTGGTGAAAAAGCTCGTTTGGCGATGGCCGCCATGCTCGTGCAGCCAGCCAACTTGTTGATTTTGGACGAGCCGACCAACCATCTCGACATTCCCGCGAAGGAAACGCTGGAAGCGGCACTATGCCAGTACGAAGGGACAGTGCTCATCGTCTCCCACGATCGCTATTTCATCTCGCAAGTCGCCAATAAAATTGTGGAAATTCGCGACGGTGAACTGCGGCTTTATCGCGGTGACTATCATTACTATCTGGACAAGGTTGAGGCAGAAAAAGAGGAGGCTCGCCGTAAAGTGACCGAAGCCGAACGGGCGGCCAAGCAGTCTGCCAAACGCCGCAAGCAAAAAGAAAAACAGCAAGAAAAAGCCGCTGCTCGCAAAGCGGCCAAGGCATAGCGCGCAAGCAGCACAGCACAGTTGAGAGAGATGCTTGTAGGGGTTTGGCAGTGCCAAACCCCTACAGTCACTTTTCGGTCTTGGGGAGATTCTTTTAAGTGCTCAGCCCTTAACCGCTAGTGCTGCAGCTAACGCTGATGGCATTCCTGAATTCACGATGGCGCGGTGTCAGAGCGCAATTGGTAGTAAGTAAAGGTGACATCAGAAATCGCCCGAGTCACGCTACTGAACTGCGATCGCTGCGTTGATAGCGCTTGATAGGCCGACTCTGTCAGCAAAATTTCATCATCAGCGGCGAGGTCTTCCCCCAGTTTGGAGGCCAAATTCATTTCATGACCATAGAGGTCGCGATCGCCCACCCGCAAAACCTCGCCATAGCCAATACCCACGCTGATATGAATGTCGGCCACCTTGAGATGCGCCCTCAATTCTTGCATCGTCCACAGCGCTGCCTCAGCCCTGTCGAAACTCAGGTACAAATTATCCGCCTCGACTTTGAGCAGTTGCCCGCCGCGATTTTGGATCAGTGGCACTGATAAATCGCGCATGGTTTGAATTTGCTGCAACGTGGCAATGATGCCTTCGGTCTGAGTCAAGCGCGAAAAGTCGGCCATATCCACGACCACAATGGCGCAGGTGGTTAGGAAGCGATCGCGAATTTCCGCATCAACTATGGTTTGCCACGCTGGCTGCGATCGGCGTTGGCGCAATAAGTGGGCCAGGTGTTCTGCGTCGGGGTGAGCCGTGGCCACAAATTGTTCCATCGGTGTACTCCGGCATAAATTAACAACAACTTGGCTGCACTCATTTAGTCCGCAGCGACACCGTTACCGATTTACCAGCCTCAATTGCCGTCGCTACAGACCAAATTGTTTCTTTGCATCGGTAGCACCCTAATAAGTTTTATCATGCCCAGATCGGCGATGGCATCCCCGTTTTGCACATGAGGACACCATCAGTAGTGTGTACAGCATCCTCAGGACACTAGCCCTATATGCTCAGGAGCCAGGAATTGTGTAGCCTATTGTTTAGGAACCTTTCGGTGGTCAGCACGGTCACACAATCCAGGCAGCCAGAAATCGTCAAGCGCGATCGCCAAAATCGCGAGCGGTTCAAACGTACTATATAATTTTGATGTCTGCATCATTTTGATTTAGGCTTCTCAGCAGTTGTGAATACTTATCTGATCAAACTACTGTTTACCCTTTTGGGTCTCACTTGCTTTGCCAAAGCCGCAGTGCCGATGGCGGGCTGGGCTTTGAGCACTTCCCCCCAGATTTTGCAGCTCAGCCGCTTGCAACAAGAATCCGTTTGTGATGCCACCACGTTACGCATCATGCCGCTGGGCGACTCGATTACCCATGGCGCGACGGTGCCGGGGGGCTACCGTATCCGGCTGTGGGAACGTCTGCTATTCGATCTCCCCATGGTCGATTTGGTGGGCTCAGAAGTGAATGGCCCCGTGACGATTGATGGCAATCATGAGGGCCACCCTGGCAAAGCAATTCAATTCATTCGTGAAGGGGTGCGAGGCTGGCTTTATGCCAGTCGTCCTCACATCGTTTTGTTGATGGTTGGTACCAACGATGTGCTCTATCCCGAAGCTCATGATTTTGCTGGGGCGGCCGCTCGGTTAGACGCACTCGTCGGGCAAATTACGGCGATCGCTCCCAATTCAGAAGTCATTGTGGCCTCAGTGCCGACTTTACAAGATCCGATCGCGAACGACCGAGCGCGCCACTTGAGTCAAGACGTGCAGGCGATCGTCGATAGGCGGGCTGACCAAGGCCGTCGAGTGACTTTCGTAGACATGCACCGCGTCTTAGAGGTCGGAGACCTGGCGGATGGGGTCCACCCAAACGCAGGTGGCTACAACAAAATGGCTGACGCCTGGTATACCGCAATTACCACATTGCTAGCGGAACGCTGTAACCCTGCGGTTGAGACCGTACCGTCTACCGATGTCGCGCCGCCGGTCGAGGATAGTCTCTTTAATTAATGCTCTGGTCAAGCGCGGGGGTTAATCTGGCGATCGCCGACTCAACGCAACCATTACAGCACTAATCGCCAACAGGGGTAAAGCCAGCCAAATAATCAAATCCCATTGTTGACTCCAGCGTTCGGCATTGGTTGTTGCCGTTGGTTGCGGCTCTTCGACGACCTCAGTAGCCGTCACCGCTGCTTGAAACTTCGCGAAGACCTCATCGGTCGGCACGATTTGGATTTGGCGAATATTACTGCCAACCAGACAAATACCTGAAGAAGCTAACTCTGCTAAGACGTCTTCTGTCGCGAGTGAAGCGCCTGGCGTACGGTACAGAATTTCATCTTCCCAAACCCAAGCCGTGGCTGTGGGCTCCCACACGGGTTCGAGCTGATAACAGCTGGGGCGAAAAGCAATATCGGGCCGCGAAGCAATGGGAAAAGCTTGCCGAGGCGGCACTGAGTAATCACTTTGGGCAATGGCTTGATAAATCTGTAGCTGGTCGCGAATTTCGGCAAGTCGGGGATCATCCGCTGTCATTAGCAGTCAACGGCAAAACAACGTTTTTAACAAAGAGGTTCAGCAATTTGGTGAACTGTTTATAGGATACAGGGCAGATCAGTTCCGCTGGGACGACCTTGCCTGCGGGACGCGATCGCAAGTCGCCAGGCGATTGTCCCCAATCTTGCAAAGCTTACAGAGTCACAACAGCACCACCATGCCGGGCTGTGTCCAGCATCGCCCAGTTGGTCATAGGGAAGGAATTCTTTAGGAGTAGAAAGTTCGGTACACCCTCGCCATCTGCTTATATGATGGGCGGATAAACTGAGTCACGGCGGCTGGTGTGACGACTGACATCGGGCGCAGATTTGAGTGTTTTTTCCAAGATTTAACGACGCACTAGAATGCAGTATCGGGCAGAAATTGATGGGCTGAGAGCGATCGCTGTCGTTGCTGTCATTCTTTTTCACGCTGGAGTCAAAACCTTTCAGGGCGGGTTTGTTGGCGTTGATATCTTCTTTGTGATCAGCGGCTATCTGATTGCGCTCACCATCCTGACCGACCTACAGCGTCAGCGATTTTCCCTATTGGGTTTTTATGAGCGCCGCGCTCGTCGGATTCTGCCAGCATTGTTTCTGGTGATACTGGTCTGCGTGAGTTTAGCCTGGTTTTGGCTCCAACCGGCGGACATGCAAAGTTTTTCCCATAGCCTGATTGCCACGCCTTACTTTGTTTCCAATATTTTGTATTGGTCAGAAGCCGGATATTGGGACACGGCCAGCGAGCTGAAACCGTTATTGCACACCTGGACGCTCGCGATCGAAGGCCAATTTTATCTAACCTTTCCGCTGCTGTTATTGCTGATGTGGCGTTGGTGTCGGCGTTGGCTACTGCCCCTCACCATTCTGGTCGGTATTCTGAGCTTTATGATTGCTCAGTGGGGAGCATACACCTTTCCCACCGCCAATTTTTATTTATTGCCCTCTCGACTGTGGGAATTAGCACTGGGGGCCGCAATTGGCATTGCTTTGCTCAACCACAAGCCGTCATCCTATCCGCTTTTTTCTTATCAAAAGACGAATGCCGCTCTGGTGAGAGAATTGTCGGGAATCTTGGGCTTTATTTTAATCATTGCTAGTCTCCTGACTTTAAACGGTAATCTGCCTTTTCCCAGCGCTTTTGCCTTGTTTCCCACAGTGGGAACAGGGCTGATTTTAGCCTTTTCTTCTAGTCAGACGCTGGCGGGTCGCTTTTTAAGTCATCCTCTATTAGTCAATATTGGTTTGCTCAGTTACGGGGCTTATCTTTGGCATCATCCCCTATTTGTGTTTGCGCGACATCGTAGCCTCACACAACCAGCACCAATCATTATCTGGATTCTAGCGATCGCCTCATTTGGCTTTGCCTATTTAACCTGGCAATACGTCGAAAAACCGTTTCGAAATCATCGTGAAGTCAATCGCAAAGCTTTTTTTCTGTTTTGGCTAATTGGCTCTCTGGTCTTTGTGGAAATTGGCATTTTGGGTCACTTAACAGCAGGGTTTAGCGATCGCGCAGCGGCCCGCACTTTTCATCAAGACACCATCACACCGATCATCTCGACACCCATTGCCAGGCAAGTTCGCCAAAATTCCGTTGCGCGTCTGCTCCACGACAATGCCATTCTTCAGATCCCGCTAGATTCGGCTGATTCAGCATTTCAGGCACAGCAAGCCAATGCTCAGGTGTTTGGCTTAGGTTCAGTGTGTGACGGGGCTGCCATCACTGCACCGGAATGTCGCACCGATGATAATCCTGAAATTTTGCTGTGGGGTGACTCATTTGCGATGCAGCTGGCCCCAGGCATTTTGGCCTCTAACCCCGAGGTCAAGCTGATTCAAATGACCAAAAGCGTTTGTGGCCCATTTTTTGATGTCGCCCCGATCGCCGAACCGAACTATCCCAAACGTTGGGCTGAGGGCTGTTTAGCCTTTAACCAGCAAGTGAGGGAATGGCTACAGCAAGAGCAAAATTCAGTTAAATACGCTGTTTTGTCATCCCCTTTTAGCCAATACTTACTCAGCGAAAATAAAGTGTTGTTGCGGAATGGCGAAGTCAAGACGGCCAGCCCAACCCTGGCGTTACAGCAATTTCAAACGACCCTGCGGGAACTGCAACGTTTAGGCATTGAGCCCATCGTGGTGTCGCCCCCCCCGACGAATGATCTAGATTTAGGTCGCTGTATTACTCGGGCTGAATGGCTCGGGCTTTCACAGAAAAACTGCAATTTTTTAGAAGCAGAAATGTCCGATAAACGGGTTCAAGCCTATCAATTTCTCGATGAATTGGCGGGGCAATTTCGGATACTCCGCCTAGAGAGTCTGCTTTGTCAAAATGGCATTTGTCAGGCATATGCTGGGGATGTGCCGCTATATCGCGACGCGCGACATTTATCGGCAGAAGGCGCCGCTTTGCTGGGTCAAAAGCATGATTTTTACCAAGTCATTCTCAGTCCATAAGTTGGCTGGGTGAGCTTCAGCGCGGCTCTATGCATCAATGTCTCGCTGGTCATCTGGCAGTGACGGCACAAGGTGCAAATGCTCTTTTCAGACCAGCGACGCGCCTCTTTAACTGAGAATTGTCCAGCAGACAAATCAGTCGCCAGTCGCCCGACCATCGCGAATTAGCGTACAGTTTTGGAAGAATTAGCCGCTAGCCTGCTAGCGATGATGATTCGGGCCGCTACCGATCGCATGTTTCTGAGTCGACGATGAGCCAAGATGCCACGCCGATTTATCAGCAAATTGCTGATGAGTTGCGCCAAAACATTCAAGATACGGTTTTTCAGGTGGGCGATCGCTTGCCGACAGAAGCTGAGTTGAGCCAGCAGTTTGGGGTCAATCGCCACACCCTGCGCCGCGCCATTGAAGTGCTGCGGCAGGAAGGCACGGTGCGGGTCGAGCAAGGCCGAGGCACGTTTGTCATGGCGGCTCCCATTACGGTGCCTATTGGTAAGCGAGTGCGGTTTAACGAATCGCTGAAGGCACAGTCGGTGGAGCCACGATGGCAAATCTTACAGGTTACCCAGTTGCCCGCAGATCCCCGGATTGCTCAAAGTTTAGCAATCGCGATTGCTGCAACTGTGGTGCTGTATGAGCGGGTGAGTTTGGCCGACCAAGTGCCGTTGAGTTTGGCCAGGAGCTATTTTCCAGCCGCGCTATTTCCCGGACTGGCCGAGCATTGTCAGGGTTACTGTTCGGTTTCAGCGCTGTTTCAGACGGAATATGACTGTGACCATATTCGCCGCTCGACCCGCTTGTCGGCGCGTTTGCCCAGTGCTCAAGATGCGCGAATCTTGCGAATGCCTGCGACTAAACCGATCTTGGTATCCGAATCGATTAATGTCGATCAATATGGGCGAGCCATTGAGTACGGTGTGACGCAGTTTCGCGGCGATCGCATGGAGCTCTTTATTCAAAATGATTAAGGCTGGGGGCGGGGCTGTTTGTACTCTGCGCGCCTGCCGATACCGCTTGCCCTTTAAGTCACGGATTCGGTTTCAAGACTGGTAACCTAACCACGACATCTATCGCTAATCTGTACCGTAGAGTTGGGGCGTCATTGTGGAGTCTTCGTCGTCTGCCAATCCAGCCAGTCCCTTGGGGCCAACCCCGGCACCCGAACAGTTGGACAGTATTAAGGCCCAACTTGATCTGGTGTTGTTGGCGTTGGAGTCGCTTGTGGGTTTGGGCTCAGAAGCGATGTTGGAGGCCGCTGCCCAACTCGGTTTGCAAACCTTGATGGGCGATCGCGTCACCCTGTGGCGCTTGCGACAGGCGAGCCCCCTCCGCAAAGGGCAGGGTCGCAAAAAGCTGGATGTGGACGAAGCGCGAGGATTGGTTTTGGTGAGTGCGCATCTAGCCCAGCAGCACCAAGCCAAAATTCGCGAAGCGGTCACCAAACTAGAAAGTACAACAGCAAAGCAACAGCCGCCCCATCGGGTGGCTCTGCTGGGTGACTATCTGGATACCTTCAACAATTTCTATGAGGAGCGTATGACCCCTGATGATTTACCTTCGCCCGACACTCTCCGCGATTTAGCCCTCAAATTGCTGGTTGATTTACTGTTTTACAGTCAAACCGGGGGCACTCGTAAACTGTGGCTCGCCCTGCTGGAGCGATCGCGCTAAAGTCTCCGCTCGCCCCCCGTGCCCCGTTGCCCCCAGATCTTTGTAATGCTCATTTCCTGCATCAGAATACCGCTGCCTGATGACCTCTACCACTCAACTCACCCCCTTGCGCTACGACGCTCCCACCGTCACCCTCGAAGTGATGACGCGGGAAGCTGCGGTTTCGCAATGGTCTGACAAACCGGTGGTGCAGGTATTGCGTTATCAAATTCAGATTCGTGACCTAAGTGGGGAGGCCGAACCGTTTGACATTCGGGGCGATCGCACCTCTTTTCTCCCCTTGCTGCAGGCCGTTGAAACCTATGTGCAAGACCAACTTGGGGACAATGGCGCGAGTTCGGCACCCGCCCAGGCTCCGTATTTAGCAGCGCAGGGGCTCACGCAACACACTCTCCATTTGGGCCGCGATCGCACCACGACCGGACAGTCCCAAATCACGTTAGGTGCCATTCAACTGGCCGACTTAGCACAGGTGCTGGATGATCTAAACCAGACGGTGCGGCCCCTACCGGTGAGCTTGGTAGCGGCGCGTCAACGACGTCCCTGGCGGCAATGGGGGGCGACGGCGGCAGGCTTGGTGGCGGCGGTGGGCGTCACCACTATGCTGTGGCCCAATTACCAGTCGCAAACCGGTTTAGAAACGGCTCAACCGGGGCCGACTGCCGATCAAGAAACCGCGCTCTCCCCCGATTCATTGGAGCTGGATGAACAGGCTGAGCCGGAGATCGCCACCTCAGAGGAATCAGAAGCCAGCAGTGCTGACCCCTCAGATGCGCCAGCAGCAGACGAGTCGGGGGCGATCGCGCCCGTTGAACCCCGTGCCCCATCAGCCGCCAACGACGTTCCCGCCGCCCCAGCGCCCACAGCTGAACCACCGATCACCAGTTCTGCCCCGGCTGAGTCAGAGCCCCGCTCCCAGACCTTCTCAGATGAGGCGCCTGGCAATGCGGCGACCTCACCCACCGCAGCATCGAACTCCTCTGGTGCGTCTCCCTCGGTTCCGGCTCCCGCTGAAGCGGTGCCCGCTCAACCCTCTGCTCGCCCTGAAGCAGCCACTGATTCGACGGCTGAGACGGCTGAAACCTTTAGCGATAATGCTCCGCAAAGGGCCGCTATCGCACCCGCCCCGGGATCGTTGGCCGAGCTTGTGCAGCAAGTGCGCGATCGCTGGACACCCCCCGCAGATCTAGAGCAAACGTTGACTTACACCCTGGTATTTGCGGCTGATGGCACTCTGGTGGACGTGATCCCTGCTGATGAGTTGGCGGCTGAGTATCGCGATCGCACGGGCATTCCCCCGGTTGGCACCGTCGGCCTGCCGTCAGGTGATCCGCAGCGCGTACTGCTGCTGTTGCGCCCCAACGGCGAGGTCGAGTTTCGCGCTGCTGACGCTGACTAATCAGGTCATCAGTAGGTTTCTAAAGCGGAATTATTGAGGCGTTGGGGCGTCTGGGCGATCGCATACGCCCCATGCTCGGCATATAACCAACGATGAACCGCCGCCAGATGGGTAAATCGAGGTTTTAAAGTTTGAAAGTGGACCAAGCTGGCCTGCTCGCGATCGCACCGGGCCTGCAACGCAGCCGCCGTCATGCCCACATTGGGAACGGCTTCAAAAGTGAGGTGCCAGGATATCGTTTGCGGGGAGAGAGAAAAAATCCAGTCAAAAATTGCCTGCGTTCGGGGCAGGTGAAACGCTGAGGTGATGATGTGCAGACGCTTGAGTTACAGGGGCTCCACATGCTGCACCCGCGCAAAATAGGCGTTGCCAATCGTATCGAGCGAAACCGTCTCAGGCACAATGCGATCGCCCTCAATGCCTCGCTGATGCAAGTAATGGGCCGCCGCCACCGACTCCAAAATCGGGAAACCGTGGGCGTCCAGGGGCGGTGGTTTATGCGTCGTGCCCGCACTCAACGGCATAAACCACCGAGGGGCAGGCTGGAGGGCGATCGCCCGCTCTAATCGCGCCTGTACCCAGGGCGTGACTTCACCCAATGCCGATAGGCCACCCCCCGGAATCAAGACCGCATCGATCGCCATTGTCACAACAGCTCACTCCCAACCAGCAGCGATCGACAACGCAGCATGCATCCTCCTCTATCGAGATACCGCTTCATAGCTGGGATGTGGCGTCAGGTCAGGGGAGGGGGCCTCGACTAACCGACCGCGCCAAGCCTTGACCCTCTGCTGTAATTGGGGGGTTAGCCAGTCATCATATTGCGGATAAATCGGCAAGCGGGGACGCAACTGCCACCCCGCCGACCGCAAAAACGGACGCAAACGCTCCGGCGTAGGATGGTGATAGTCCGGATTCACCTCATCTTTCGGACCCAGTCCGCCAAGATCACGCGCTCCATTGGCGATCGCCGTCAATACATATTGATGGTCGGCAATTAAATTGGGAGGAATTTGCACCGTAATTTCAGCGGGCAAATATTGTTTGGCCGTTTTAACAAACTCGGCTAATGCGGCTGCACTAAACCCACTGCGAGCTTGCTGTTGGCGATGACCCGGTTGATGCGGCTGCAAAATCACTTCTTGAATATGGCCCCAGCGATCATGGCTCTGAGCGATCGCCCGTAGCGTCTCAAGCCGATCATGCTCTGACTCACCAATCCCCAATAGCAGTCCTGTTGTAAAGGGAATCCGGAGCCGCCCAGCTTGCTCAATCTGCGCCAAACGCCGTTCTGGCACTTTACTGGGCGCGTGTCGATGCACCGTCTGCAAGAGGCTAGGCGTCATCTGCTCCAGCATCAATCCCATGGAAACGTTGACCGCTCGCAATTGAGCCATTTCCATTTCACTCAGCGGCCCCACATTGGTATGGGGCAGTAAGCCTTGTTGCAGAGCGTAGTCGCAGATATCCACAATATGCTGCAACCAAGCCGCCCGGCGAGGACTCTCGGGATGGACTTCTCCACTCAGCACCAAAATTTCTACCAAGCCGTGCGATTTTGCCCTGGCGAGTTGCTCTGCCAGCTGCGATCGCGACAACCAGGTAGCCTGACCCGGCTCAGCTCGAAAGTTGCAGTACGTGCAGCGGTTAAAGCACTCATAGGTGGGCACTACAGTGAGCGCTGGACTGTAAGTGATGACGCGATCCGGGTCAGTCAACATAAATGTCGTAGTTTCGGCGTGAGGGGCGGAGCGATCGCTTCGTCCTCTTCTAAGGTACGTAACAAAATCATCCAGATTCATGAAGTAACAAGAAGCTTTCCGCCGCCAAAGAAATACTCTGCCCACACGCCTCTCATATCAGACGATGGACGCTCGTCTCGCACCCCCCTGGCAATCAAGCGCTCCAGAGCAAGCTAGAGCGACTTCTTAAGATGAGCTTCACATGAATTCGCTTTACAAAACTCAGCAATCTCGTTAATGTTGTTATACAGAGGTTCATGTTTCTTGAACTTCTGAGTACATATTGACCTTGAAAAAGGAATTATTCATCATGACAACTACCTTACAGCAGCGCCAAAGCGCTAGCTTGTGGGAACAGTTCTGTCAGTGGGTGACCAGCACCGAAAACCGCCTGTATGTGGGTTGGTTCGGCGTGTTGATGATCCCCACTCTCTTGGCTGCAACCACTTGCTTCGTCATCGCCTTTATCGCCGCACCTCCCGTTGACATCGACGGCATCCGTGAGCCCGTCGCTGGCTCCTTGATGTACGGCAACAACATCATCTCCGGTGCAGTGGTACCTTCCTCCAACGCCATCGGTCTGCACTTCTACCCCATCTGG
Source organism: Leptolyngbya iicbica LK (assembly GCF_004212215.1). Classification (NCBI taxonomy): domain Bacteria; kingdom Bacillati; phylum Cyanobacteriota; class Cyanophyceae; order Leptolyngbyales; family Leptolyngbyaceae; genus Leptolyngbya; species Leptolyngbya iicbica. The sequence continues at coordinate 97,793 of NZ_QVFV01000008.1, read as the reverse complement.
GAAGCCGCTTCCCTCGATGAGTGGTTGTACAACGGTGGTCCTTACCAGTTCGTCATCTTCCACTTCCTCATCGGCGTCTTCTGCTACATGGGTCGTGAATGGGAACTGTCCTACCGCTTAGGTATGCGTCCTTGGATCTGTGTTGCTTACTCTGCTCCCGTTGCAGCTGCAACCGCAGTGTTCTTGATCTACCCCTTGGGTCAGGGTTCCTTCTCTGACGGGATGCCTTTGGGTATCTCCGGTACCTTCAACTTCATGTTGGTTTTCCAAGCTGAGCACAACATCTTGATGCACCCCTTCCACATGTTGGGTGTGGCAGCAGTGTTCGGTGGCAGCTTGTTCTCCGCCATGCACGGTTCCTTGGTGACCTCTTCCTTGGTGCGTGAGACCACCGAGACCGAGTCTCAGAACTATGGCTACAAGTTTGGTCAGGAAGAAGAGACCTACAACATCGTGGCGGCTCACGGCTACTTCGGTCGTTTGATCTTCCAATACGCGAGCTTCAACAACTCTCGTTCCTTGCACTTCTTCTTGGGTGCATGGCCGGTGATTGGCATCTGGTTCACCGCTTTGGGCATTAGCACCATGGCGTTCAACTTGAACGGTTTCAACTTCAACCAGTCCGTCCTCGACTCTCAGGGTCGGGTGATTGGCACTTGGGCGGATGTGATCAACCGCGCCAACTTGGGTATGGAAGTCATGCACGAGCGTAATGCTCACAACTTCCCCCTCGACTTGGCGGCGGCTGAGGCTCCCGAAATCATCGGTTAGTCTTCGAAGCTCAGCTAGTCTGAGAACCTAATGAAAGGCGTCTCTCTTCGGAGGGGCGCCTTTTTAAGTTGCCAATAGACTTTTTCTGCTCACGCAGGCGGTGACGATAACAGCTGAAAGAGGATGTCGCCAAAGGCGGGGAAAATACTTTCGGACTGGGCAAAGGTAGAATCAGCGCCCACGATCGCGATCGCATAAGCCCGATCATCCAGCGTCAAAATCGCCATTTCTGCCCGCACTCCGGACGTGAGCCCGACTTTCGTGAGTAATGCACCCCCCGGCAGTCCCGCCCCCAGGAAGCCCTGAATGGCTCCGGCTGCATTATGACGTTCAGTTTCAATGTCGTGCCACATGGCCTGGGCGATCCGGGGATGACCCTGGGGTGAATGAAGATCGTGCAGCAGACGCACCAAATCAGTGGTCGTCACTCGATTGCCCGGACGATCGCTCACCCAGACATCGACTGGATATTGAGCACTAATCGAAAAGCCTGCAGCCTGCCAGTAATCTCTCATCACTGTATGGCCGACACCGTTTAGCAGCCGATTAGACGCCGCATTATCGGAAAGGGTAATGGCGGCTTCGATATCTGGCCCGGTTTCGCCGTAAGCCAGGGCAGCGATCGCCCAAAAGGGTTTGATGACACTCGCTGGATAACGTGGCGTGCGATCGTGCCATCCCGCGTATTCTCCAGTGCTCAAATCCACGAGAGAAATACTCAGAGCATCAACCGGATATTCCGACGCCTGAGCGATCGCGGTTAGTTGCGCGACCACAGCCTGTAGACGTTCTGAGTCAGTAAAGGAGGGTGGTCCAAACGGATACGTCGACCCGATCGCTACCGGCGGCATTTGGGGCAATTGCTCAGGCATCACCTTCATCGGACGCAATGGGATGCCCTGAACTTGCCCATCGTCAGCCTGAGCCAGCCAGGCAGCTGTGCTTTGGAAAGGATCGACGATACTCGAAACCATCGGCAGGTTGGCTGCGGGCACTCGACAAGCGGCGATCTGCTGATTGGCGAATCCCGGTACCGAACAGATAAAACTGACGCGGTTGAGCAAAAGTTCACTCACGAACCAAGCGGCCAGTCCCCCCATCACGCCCCCGCCACAAATGACTGCTAGCCTCAACCAAGGCGATCGGTGAACAGAATAGCGCGAGCGCTGTGATAGGGATTGCAGCGGTAATTCAGTCATTTCGCTCGGCCCCCTGACGCGGAGGGAAACACTGCGGTTAGTGAGATCCGATGATGCACTGCAAGTGTATGTCAGTCTGATCCGATCGGATACCTCACCCCACGCGATCTCTCGCAAAAAGATGATTGTGGTGAGATCAATGGCGCTGATTTAGACACCAGCAGGACGTTGCTGACACAGCCAAGCAGGACTGGCAGCATCCTTTGAAAGTTTGTCCATGACTCTGTCAAATCATGGATTTTTACTACTACGCCACAGGGCGATCGCACCTTGTCTCTAATCAATTTCCAGGCACGCTGGAAAGGCCATGATGGCCATCTAGCAAATACTCGCCAATCCTCCCTATGGGCATCTAAGTGATTCGCCAGCAACGCCTGGTTTGCACGGATAAATGCGTTTGATGTTACAGGTTGAATGCCCTACCTTTGACACTATTGATTGGCGACTGCCAGGTGAGGTGATATGACTCGACAGCCAACAAAGCGCAACCGTCGATATTTAGTTTGGTTGGTGCTGTTAGCCTTAGTCTGGTTGCTGTGCAGTGGCACGGCCTGGGCGGGGCCATTGAGCGATCGCTTAGCAACCTTTCCCGATTGGAACAGTAAACCGCCGACCAAACCCGCAACGGGTGATCTCGTGTATCCTGACTGGCTGGCCGGAACGTGGGAAATGACCAGCACCCTGGTGGATATCGCCGCACCACTGGCCCCCGAGATTGAAACACCTGGCTTTGAAAGCAACCAAAGTCTGTTGAACGAGCCGATTACCTGCAAAGTGCGGTTTGAACCCCGCCTGACATCGTATACCCAAAGCTTTTTGTTAAAGCCCCGACTCGCTCAAGAGAAGATTGTGGCCGATCGCGCCTTCAACGGCTTGAACTTGGCAAAGGCCTATCTCGGCGAAGAAGCGGTTAAAAAAGTGGTCGTCGATGCAAAGGATCCCAATCGCCAACTGACGATTTTGGCGGATTATCACATGCTGGAATCGACAGTGACGGGGCGCGCTACAGAAACCCCTTCAGACACTGAATTTATCACCACCGAATTCTTCCAACAGATGTTTCGCGGTGGTGGCAAGCCCTATTTCAACGAGGTCGAAACCACCACGGCTTACCACCAAGTCGATGACGATCATGTGACTGCCGATCAGGTCACCGCAGTTTACCTGTCGCCCCAAGAGCCCAACTATTTTGACGCTGGGAACCGCCCCGTCGCCCTATACCGCTACCAGCTCGACTTGGCCGCAATTAATACGCCTATTTAAAGCCGTTGACCAACCCCTAAGAACGGCATAATGCCAGCATGGCGTGAATAAGCCGGTCAGACTGCGGACAGATCGTGAGCTGACCAGCCGTAGCGTTTGGCGTCGGCTTGGGCTTGCTGGGTCACGTCATTAGCGACGAAATGATTGTGCAAGATTTGCACGCTCAGCATGTGGTTGATGACGGCATCGAGTTGGACTCGTTCAGCCACTGGCGTGGCAGTATCACCGTGGCGATCCAGAATGGCCTGGACGGCATCGGGGTCGAGTAATCCGGCATCCCGCACGCGGTTTTTGGAGAGGTAGTTGCTGGCGAGCGATCGCATCGCGGCCTCTTTGACTTCATCCGTGTGGGAGGGGGGAGCCATGAACGCGAATTTTTGGCGCTTGTATAGGGTCTCCGGCAGTAGCGGTTTCATGGTTTCCCGCAGGATGTATTTGTCTTGGCGATCGCGCAACCGCATCGAGGGAGGCAGGGTCACCGCAAATTCCACCAGGGGATGATCGAGGAACGCGGGACGGGCTTCGAGGGAATTGGCCATATCGACGCGATCGCCCGCCCAACCCAACACTTGAGACTCAAACTGGGTCTTGATCCACACGTACTGAGCTTTGTCGAGGGGATGGCGATCGTCCAGTTGGTCGCCATTCAACGCGGCGGCAATGGATTGTCCGGGTGCATAGCCATCGAGTTTCAGACGGTGCTGCGGATGCAACAATCCCGGTACGTGGCTGGCGGAGGATAGCCAAGACTGGAGGGAGCTGGGGGTAAAGCCGATGAGTTCTGTCAAAGCGGGATCATCGAGTTGCTTTTCCGCCAGCAAATTGCCCTTAAATAGGCGATTACTCTCCGCCAGCCACGCTTCTAAACCAGCGCGTTCTTCGGGGGTGGCGTCGTCCATGCCGTGGAGGATCATGTCGAGCCGCAGTTGCGGATACCCGGCAAACAATTCGTCGGAGCCTTCGCCCGTGATCACGACCTTGTAGCCCGCGTCGCGCACGTGCTCACTCATCAGCATTTTGGCGACGGTAAAGGTGTTGTAGATGCTGCGTTCGGTGTGCCAGATGGTGCGGGCAAAGTGGTCGTAGAGCTGGGTGCCATCCACCGCGAGGATGTCCTGGTCGGCTTTCACCGCCTCGGCCATTTCGCGGGCGATCGCCGTTTCGTCGTAATCGGTGTCATCAAAGCCGATGGTGAACGCTTTGACGGCGGACTGCTGGCAGGCGGCCGCCACCCCCATGATGGAGCAAGAATCAATGCCGCCGGAGAGATAGCAGGCCACCGGGACATCCGCCTCTAGCCGCAGTTGAATCGCTTCGACAAAATGCGCCCGAAACTCTTCGATATAGTCCGTTTCGCTGCGGTGCAGGTCGCGGGTGCCCTTGAGCGGAAAGTCGAGATCCCAGTACTGCTCTTTGTGCAACAGCAACTCGCCATCGCGCCGCTGCACAGTAATTTTTTGCCCCGGCTCCACCGCATAAATGCCCTCAAAGCAGGTAGTACCGGGCACCATCGTTTGCATGAGCTGGTGATACAGTCCCTCTGACGAAAACTGCGCCTTGACTTCGGGATGGGCCAAGACCACTTTGATTTCTGATCCAAACACCAGCCCGCCAGGAATTTGCGCGTAATACAGCGGTTTAATGCCAAAGCGATCGCGTACCAGGGTCAGTCGATCTTGCTGCCGTTCATACAGCGCAAAGGCAAACTCACCGCGTAGACAGGGCAGGGCTTGATCGAGGCCCAAGCGATCGGTCAGGTGCATCACCAACTCGGTGTCGCTTTTGGTACGGAACTGATAGCCCCGTGACGCCAGATCGGCCCGTAACCGCTTGTAGTCGTAAAATTCGCCGTTGTGAGCAATCAGGTACTGACCATCGGGCGAGCGAAAGGGCTGCCGTCCCCGCTCGGGATTGAGGTCAATAATGGAGAGTCGCGCATGGGTAAAGCCAATGCCGCGATCGTCGATCACCTGATAGCCAAAACCATCGGGCCCCCGGTGATACTGGATCGCCGCCATTCCCACCAACACCTCCGGATTCACGGGTCGTTGGGGATCGGCATACAGGACTCCACCAATTCCACACATACGCTTTTTGCCCTCTTGGCTGTGGTTGCTTAGAGGTGCATCCTAATATGCCGGATCCGGGGTAGCGGCCACTTCTTTAATAAAACTGAAGCAATCACTCGGCTTTGTCATGAAGTCTTGACGGGACCTCACCTAGCCTCTCCTTGGGTACGTGTTTAGCGTCTGTGTTCGGTTGTCATTCCTCCCAGCAGAGAAAAGGAGGCTTAAGGTAGTGACTATCGCGCTGATAGGNNNAACGAGGCGACTCGTTCATCGAACAAGTCGCCCAAGCCATGGTGCGGCAAAATCGCGCTGCTTAAATCGACGCTAAACACGTACCTCCTTGGTAAGGAGAGGAACCGGAAGCCCTACTTGATGTGGTTAAAATTTTTGCCAGCATGTGCATAAACCTCTCCTTATTTGGAGAGGTGCCGCAGGCGGTGAGGTTTGGATCGGAGTGGTTGGCCACAGAAGCGTAATATCGACTGGATGGGTAGTCTAGCGATCACGAATGAGGATTGAGCACACAGGTCAGGAGCGATCGCAGGTCACGGTGGTGTTGGCGATGAGTGCCGATGGCAAAATTGCCGATCGCGATCGCACTGCCGCCCGTTTCTCTTCTACAAATGACCTGGCCCATTTAGAAACGCTGGTGGCGCAGGCGGATGCGGTGTTGTTTGGGGCTGGTACGCTCAAGGCTTACGGGACTTGTCTATCTGTCCGACAGCCGGCATTGTTGGAGCGGCGGGCAGCTCGAAATCAGACTTCGCAACCGATTCAGATCGTGTGTTCGCAGTCGGGCAATGTCGATCCGCAGTGGCGTTTTTTTCAGCAATCGGTGCCACGTTGGCTGTTGACGTCAGCGGCGGGGGCGCAACGCTGGTCAGCGATCGCCCAGCATGACGCTTCCTATTTTGATCGAGTGGTACCGGACTTGACGGAGCCGATGGATTGGCGATCGCTGCTGCAACGATTCCACACAATGGGACTTGAGCGAGTGGCGTTGCTGGGGGGCGGCACCTTGGTCGCGAGTTTTGCCGAGCAAGATTTGATCGATGAGGTGTATTTAACGGTGTGTCCGCTGCTGCTGGGGGGAAAAACTGCGCCAACGCCTTTTGACGGGAAGGGATTGGCGATCGCCCAAGCATTACCGTTGCAGCTAGTGGACGTGCGGCAGGTCGAGCATGAGGTGTTTTTGCACTACCGTCGCTGCCATCCCAAGGGGGATTGATTTACGCTAGGGAAAGTTTTTGCGATCGCCGTTCTGTCACCCCAAAGTCTATGGTTCCGCAGCCGAAGCCCCAGTACACTCTCGCCTGGATTCGCCAAATTCATGAAATTCCGCAAGCGGCGTGGGATGCGATGGCGTTGCCGCTGAAAACACCCTTCCTGGAATGGACGTGGCTGCACAATATGGAGCACTCGGGCAGTGCGGTGGCGAATGCGGGCTGGTTGCCCAACCACTTGACTGTGTGGTGCAATCAAGAGCTGATCGCCGCCGCGCCGATGTATCTCAAAAGCCACAGCTACGGCGAGTTTGTGTTTGACCATCAGTGGGCCGAGTTGGCGAGCCGCTTGGGGGTGGAATATTATCCCAAGCTGCTGGGCATGTCGCCGTTTACCCCCGCCGAAGGCTATCGCTTTCTCATCGCACCGGGGGAAGATGAGCGCCTGATTACCGAAATGATGGTGGCGGCGATCGATCAGTTTTGCGATCGCAACCATATCTCCGGGTGCCATTTTCTCTATGCCGACCCCGAGTGGCGATCGCTGATGGAAGAAATTGGGTTCAAAAAGTGGCTGCACCACAGTTTCATTTGGCAAAACGACGGTTACGACACCTTTGATGATTACCTCGCTCGGTTCAACGCCAATCAGCGCCGCAATATTAAGCGGGAGCGCAAATCATTAGAGAAAGCCGGACTGCGGCTGGAACCCATCACCACCGACGACATGCACCGCGCCAACTGCTCGCTGATGTATGACTTTTATGCCGACACCTGCAACAAGTTTGGCTGGTGGGGCAGCAAGTATCTCACCCGCAAGTTTTTTGAACAGCTGTATCCCGACTATGCCCATCGGGTGGCGCTGTTTGCCGCCTACAGTGACGATGTGGATGAGCCCGTCGGCATGTCGTTCTGTCTGTATAAGGGCGATCGCCTCTATGGTCGCTACTGGGGCTGCCGCGAAGAGTACAACCACCTGCATTTCAACGCTTGCTATTACAAGCCGATTGAATGGGCGATCGACCACGGCATCCAACTCTTTGATCCAGGGGCGGGGGGGCGTCACAAAAAACGTCGGGGCTTTCCGGCACGACCAAACTACAGTTTGCATCGCTTTTATAGCGATCGCCTGCAAAAGATTTTGGTGAGCTACATTGATGAAATTAACGTCGCAGAACAGCACGAAATTGATGCGATTAACGCTGATTTGCCGCTTAAAAGTTTGAGCTGAGCCTGAATCTTGCCACCAGCGCTCATGGCGCTGGCTGCGAGACCGGGCGGGCGTCGTTGGCATAGCCCTAGTCATTGGCCCCGCTGCCAAGCCGCGCAGACATTCAAGTTAGAATGGTCATCCGGCAAAAGTTCCACGACTCAGTGCCGCATCGTTGCCAATATTTTTTCTAGAATTGTTGAATGGTACAGACCTCTACGCCGCAAAAATTGAGTCCCAACGCTTTGACTGATCTCGATAACCGACTCTCTCACCGCTTTATTGAGCTTGATCCGGGCGGTTATTTTTTGATCTATTTAGACCGCGAAAATAGCGTGATTTGTGCCAAGCATTTTACGAACGTGATCAACGACAAGGGCTTGGCGTGTGATCCTGAAACGGGGGAGCCATTGCCCTGCGAGGGGGGCGTTCAGCGTCAGCACTCCTATGTCTACACCGGACGCACCGCCAAAGAATTGTGCATTGCCATCTTTGAATCCAGCGATCGCCCCTGCCCCGTCACCATGATGGATCATGCCGCTTACCTGGGTCGCGAGTTCGTCCGGGCGGAATTAGCGCTCCTGGCGGGTCAAGAATACGTGCAGGATTAAGGGATCAAACGCGATCGCCCCCACCTTCCACCTTCCCTTCACACCAAAAAGGGGCATTGGCGCTAGCCTGTCCGCAGGACAATCGCCCCCCATCATTCCGCAGAACAACAGCGCGATTGCCTCCACCCAGCATCGCCAAACGCGGTGCGATGGCCGCGTTCCAAATTGCTTGCAGCTCTTGCTCATCGGGGGATGAGGGCAGATCGTTACAATAGGTGCAAATCAATTTGGTTGGGAGGTCAGGATTCAGTGTCTGAAAATGGAGAAGCAGCCGTGACTGCGTTGCAAGTGAGTCTGCAAAAAACTGGCAGTGTTACGATTCCACCGTCCATTCAAGCGGAACTTGGTTTGGGTACCGGGGATATGCTCAATCTCCTTAAGATTGGTGATTGCTTGCTGTTAACTCCGAGACCGTTGCAAGTACCCCAGTTGGCTGATCAAATTACCGCTCTGCGAGAAAACAGTCAGCTAGAACTAGCCGATTTACTGACTGGCTTGGCAACTGAGCGGCAACTCATCGGCGCAGAAAACGCTACGGATGCGTAAGGTATTTCTGGATTCCAGTGTGTTGATTGCGGGGGCAGCATCGCGGACAGGGGCGAGTCGAGCGGTGCTTACGCTGGCTGAAGTAGGCCTATTTCAAGTAGTGGTGGCATAGCAAGTATTGCAAGAATGCCAACGCAATCTGACGAAAAAGTTGCCAGCCGCGTTGCCAGTGTTTAATCAACTCATCGCGGCTTTAAAGCCTGTGGTGCAACCGATGCCCAGCCAAGATGAGGTGCGGCCCTGGCTGGAAGTCATTGAGGCCAAAGATGCGCCGATTTTGGCTGCCGCCATGCTAGCTGGGAGCGATCGCCTGCTGAGTTTGAATACAAAAGACTTTACGCCTGCGGTTGCTGAGCGGGCGGGCTTGGTGATTCAGACGCCAGCTCAATTTATTGAAGCCCTCCGAGCAGTCGTGCAACGAGCCCTGCAATAGACCATGTCAATTGCGATCGCTCCACCCGCCCTCCTTCCCTTCACGCCAAAAAGGGCGTTGGCGCTAGCCTGTCCGCAGGACAATCGCCCCTAACGCACCCCTGCCAATAAAAAAGCGGGACGATCGCCCCGCCTGAACCAGTTCATTGAACTCAAGAATGTAGCGCCACGGCTTACGCCTTAGCCGACCGCTGGCGCTTGAGGGCCGAGCCTGCACCCACCAGGCCAACTGCCCCCAGACCCAACAGCGTCATCGGCTCGGGCACCGACTCGGCGACTTCTGTGGCCACAGCGAACGTGGATCTTACGCCGCCAATAGCTGCAGCTGGTGCTGCGCTTGGAGGGTTTTGGGTGGTATTCCACGCGCTGCCTAAGGCGGTGCTACCAGGAATAAGCTCCTGATAAAGAAATATAGGACCGAGGATATTAGTGTTACCCGAAGTAGAATCACCGTTCGGCAGACCTAAATCGTCGTTCACGACGGTCGCAAACTCAGTCGCTAGCGTTGCGTCACCCCACCAGACCTGATTTTCTAGCGTTGACAGAAAATCGGGGAAAAACCCCTCGATAGTGGTGACTTCATACTGCGTGCCCCCCACAGTAAAGAGGGCAGCTTCGGCGGGGGCAGCGGCAACCATCGAGGCTGTGGCAGCAGCGGCGGCGATTCCCATCAGGGCCAATTTATTCATGTGTTTGTCTTCCTTTTCCGTGAAATAACGAATGAGCAGATTGCTTGTTTGAGCAATAACGAATGCACGTTCGCAGTATCACGTAAGCAACTTTACGGGTAAAGGTATAAAAGTTGTTTTTGGCAGAAGCTTTATGATCTCGGTATTCACATAAATCTCCTATAAAGTTTTCGCCATGCAAAGCTTGATGGACTCCCTGAAAATAGATGAGCGCAACCAAAATTGATCTTGATTGATGAAAAAATGCCAAGAATAGACTATTCAGTTAAATCAGTTAGGCCATAACTTTATCGTGAAACTGCGTCAGATAAGTCAATTAAGCTGATTAATTGGCGTCAAATATTAGATCAGGGCTGATTTTAGCCTTGGGAGTTCGGGGCAATGCCATCCAAATCAGGAGGTAATCTGACCTCGATCTATCACATCAGTAGGATTGACAACTCTAGATCATCAAATTTCTAGCGTTGCAGATAAGTCAGATAAGTCACTTAAGAAATTTTTGAAATATTTGACAGGAGATTGGCATCAAAAACAGCCTGTTAAAAAGGCGACCTGATGCTTCATTAGCCGGGTGTGATTGCTCGCTCAGAGAAAAATGGACGGCGCGATCTCGGCTTTGCTGGAATCTGAAAAATTGTCTTAGTTTCCTGGTCTGCCCCAGGCAAATCGGTAAGATTGGAGACAAAACAAGAGCGATCGCATCTGTCATCCATAACGTTTTTGAAATTCCTGATGAAAAAACTGTCTGCTTTAACGAGCATTACCTTGCTCACCAGTCTGGCGCTGCTGGGCTGCAATAACGCGAAAACCGACACCGCCGCTGGACAAGGCGCTCTCGTCACCTATCAGTGCAAAGACGGTCACGAGTTCACCGCGCGACTAGCGGCAGATGAGGCAGTGGCTGACCTGCCCGATCGCCCCAACCTGGCCTTGCCCCTGGTGGAGTCAGACTCGGGCACCACCTATAGCGACGGCAGCACCAAGCTGATGATCGATGGTGAAAAGGCTGTGGTGGAGGTGAATAATGCGATCGTGCTGACCGAGTGCGTTCTCAAGACTTCGACCGCCGAGGCCGAGCAGCCCGCCACCGCTCCTGCGGAAAGCGCATCCGCCAACAACGCGACGGCGACTAACAATCAACCCACTGCCAGCAGCAGCGCTGGCTCAGGGGGCAATCGCACGCAGCGGGTGCAGTTTGCTTCGGGAGCCACAAGCGCCACCGTCGAAGATCGCATCGTGGGCTATGACAGCGTTGACTATGTGCTCAATGCCCAGGCCGGACAGTACGCCAACATCAGCATGGCCACCGATAACGGAGCCAATTATTTCAATATTTTGCCGCCGGGGAGCAACGATGAAGCCATCTTCGTCGGGTCGACTAGCGGCAATCAGTATGAGGGCACCCTGCCCGCCAGCGGCGACTACAAAATTCGGGTTTACCTGATGCGCAGCGCCGCCCGCCGCGATGAGGCCGCCAACTATCGTCTGGAAATGGTAGTAGCTGGCTCCGGCGGCAGCGCCTCGGGGTCCGGCGGCAGCAACGTCCAAGACGATGCCCTGGTAGCGGGCACGCCCTACAACGCGACGGGCAATATCTCCTGTGTTATTGGCCGCGATGGGGCAGATGGTTCCTGTGCGTTTGGGGTGGTCCGTGAGGGCGGTGGCAGCGGCTTTGTCGAAGTCACCCATCCCAATGGCAGCGCCGTCTCCATCTATTTCCAAAATGGCGAAGCGGTGGGTGCCGAAGGGGGCAGCGGGGCCTTTTCGGCCAGCCGTCAGGGCGACCAGACGGTGGTTTTCGTTGGCGAAAATCGCTATGTTCTGCCCGATGCCATTATCTATGGTGGCTAGTAGGGGCGCACAGCGTACGTGTTTAGCGTCTGTGTTCGGTTGTCATTCCTCCCAGCAGAGAAAAGGAGGCTTAAGGTAGTGACTATCGCGCTGATAGGATGNNNCACCTGCCAACAACGAGGCGACTCGTTCATCGAACAAGTCGCCCAAGCCATGGTGCGGCAAAATCGCGCTGCTTAAATCGACGCTAAACACGTACCGCACAGCCGTGCGCCCCTACGGCCTTTGCCGGGATTTAGGCACACGACCCTGCGTCCCGACGATTCACTTCACTGCAAATACATGATGACAGCCCATGAATACTCGACTTTTTAGTACCTGGGGAGCGATCGCCCTCCTTTCGCTCACCGCCTGCACCAACCCCAGTGTCGAAACTGACACCGCACCCGAGGCCGACCTGCCCCCTGAGACAGAAGTCGCCACCCCCGACCCCGAAACCCCGGTTTCTGAAATCGTGGAAGGCGTGACCCTCAGCGAGGATGGTCAAACCATTGTCATGGCTGAATTTGCCATGCTCGACGCCTACTGCATGGGCGGTGACGGCAAGCTGGCGATTTCCTTTGTGGGAGAAGAACCGGGCAGCGATGACCAACTCGTGAGCTGTGGCTCTACCTTTGACGGCTTTGAAAGCGATCGCGAATCGGGCTTTGAGGGGGTGACGGTGGTGGCTCCGGCGATCGCCGACAATGCCCTGCAACTCAATGAGGGCGAATACACCCGCGTCCAATGCCTCAGCGATCACGCAGGCCTCGACCCCGCCCCAGAAAATGCCTCCGACGGCCACATGGTGCTGAACTGCTTGTAAAGCTGGGTGTTAACCGAAGCAATGTCTACAGCCTTGCCCGGACAACCTATGGCTTCTGGCAGATGTTGACTTGAGTGGCAACCTCTGGGTGCGTGGCGAGGTAGTCTTGCACCCAAGTGCAGCCTGCGGCCATGACTTGATCGGGGTTGAGGAGTTGATCGAGCGGCCACACAATCACCACATCATCAATGCCGCTCGATGCCAGCATTGGGCCATGAGTCGCCGTGGCAGGCGCAAAATCCACATCCAGCACTCGCTCTTCGTGGCCTTCCAGGGTGAGGCGCAAGGTGCCGTCCAGACCCCAGAGTTTGATGCTTTTATCCCAACTGGCGGTGACTAACACGGTGCCCCAGTCTGTTGGCAATCCAGAGTTAGAGGGTATAAAGGCGATCGCATTCACGCGAGCAGTGTGTCCCTCCAACGTCTTCACGGGTTCCCCAGCCAGCGTCCAGAGTTTGACCAGGCCCCCCTCACCCGCTGTTGCGACGTATTGACTGTCTGGACTAAAGGCAACATCCAGCAGATTCTCGGTGTCGGCAGTGAGTTCGATCTGAGGCGGAATCACAAACTGACCAGACGCTTGGCGTTGCCAAAGTCGCAAAATTTGGTCGTCCCCGACGGCAGCTAACCACTGATCATCCGGACTGAACGCCACCGCATTTAACCGCTGCTGATCAGCGATTAGGGTTTGCTGGGCAGTGCCATCATCGCTCCAAAGCCGAATCGCCCCATCCCAACCGGTGGTGGCGATTGCCTGACCGTTGGCGTTGTAGGCAACATCAAACGCCACATCCTCATGGGCCAATACCGTTTGCCGCAAATTGCCCGCGCCATCCCAAAGGGTAAGGCTGCCATCGTTGTGCACCGCCGCGATCGCGCCATCGTTGGGACTCACCGCCACTGTCCAACTCTCGCCCCGCTCCACAGTGATCGAGTGCTGGAGATGATTCTGAGCATTCCACTGCTTCAGGGTGCCATCAGCGCTGGCCGACACAATGTGCCCATCGGGCGTCCACGCGACTCCCCACACCGAGGCTTGGTGACCGCGCAAGACCGTGAGGCTTTCCGGTTGCAGTTGCCAGAGACGCAACAGACTATCGCCGCCGCCAGAGATCAGGCGTTGGTTATCTCCGGCAAACTGTACCTCCCAAGTACCCGTCGCATGTCCGGCTAGCGTTTTGATCAGATTGCCCTCAGTGTTCCAAAACTTGATTGTGTCGTCCCAACTGCTGGAGGCCAGGGTCTGACCGTCAGGACTAAACGCTAGACTAATCACCGCATTGTCGTGCTCTGACTGGGTGCGCAGCCAGGTGCCATCGCGCTGCCACCAAATCACATCACCGTACCAGTCGCCAGTGGCAATGGTTTGCCCATTGGGGCTAAACGTAACGCTGACTAACCGATTTTCGCCCTTCTCTGACACTTGCCGATTGGCGAAGGTCTGCAAGCGTTGGCCGTTCATCGACCAGAGTTTCAGCGTATTGTCCCAACTGGCCGAGGCCAGGGTTTGACTGTCGGGGCTAAAGGCCACATCCCAGACAAAATCATCGTGCCCCCGGAAAGTCTGTTGCAGTTGCCCGTCGCGGCTCCAGAGTTTTACGGTCTGGTCTTCGCTGGCAGAGGCGATCCACTGCCAGTCGGGACTCACATCCACAGCCATGCCACGATTTTGGTGGGCATTCACGGTTTTAATGGGGGTGCCGTCTGCCGTCCACCAGCGCACAGTACCATCGCGTCCCGTCGAGATCAGGATTTTCCCATCGGGGCTAAACGCCACATCCATGACTTCGCCCTCGTGCCCAGTCAGCACTTGGATCAGGCGACCATCGGGGTGCCACAGGGCGATCGCGCCCGATAGGTGAGCTGATGCGATGCGACCCTCGGCATTCACTGCCGTCCCTAAAACAATGCCAGCATCCGTGCCAAATCGATTGCGTTCCACCACTTGAAAGCTAGCCCGCCGCAGATCTGCTTCGACTTGAGTGGCTAGGGATGCGGGGGCCTGGGACAACTGGTTGAGACGAGTTTGGGCCTGCATCGCTGCTACCAAAGCATCTAATCGATTGCCGGAGGCAAACTGCGCTTCGGAGGCATTGGTGATGGCGGCCACTTCTCGCAGCGCCGACTGGCGTTTTTCCCAAAAGGCAAAACTGCCCAATAGGGTCGACACGAGCAAGGCCAAGCTGACGGATCCGAGCAGCGATCGCTGTAATCGTCGCGCCCGCTGTTCTTGTTGCAGGCGTTTTTCTTGCTCTACCAACCGCGCCTCCACCTCTTGCAGGCGCTTGGCTTCTTCCACCCGCTTCACATCATCCAGATCGGTGCTGGTGCCAAACCATTTCATCACCTGGCCCTGGGCATCGCGAATCGGCACTGCTCGATTGAGAAACCAGCGATAATTCCCCTCGGCATCCCGCATCCGCAGCTGCACCTCGTAGGGTTCACCCGTGGCGTGAGCGTTTTCCCAAGCGGCGCGACTGCCAGGGCGATCGTCGGGGTGCACCACATTCATGCGCTGTTGCCCTTGCAGAGCCTCTAGGGGCAACCCCGAAAAATCTTTACCCTGCTGATTGCTGTAGGACAGGTTGCCGTCGGGTTCCACAATCCACACGATTTGGGGCACGGCTTCGGCCAATTGGCGAAAGAACCGCTCGCTCTCCGCTTTCGCATCCAAAAGGTGCTGGATCCGCTGGCGTTCGGCATCTTGACTGGCCGCGAGAAACTGGTAGTCCAGATCGCTGAGACTTTTGCCCTGCGCCCACTGCTCTGCCTGTTGCAGTGTCTGACCTTGCAAAAGATAGGTGGGGTCTTGGCGATCGCGGGTCACCCACCCGGTCAGGGCCGCCGCGTAGGGCCGCAAGCGTTGGAGTTGTCGCTCGACCCACGGCTCAGTGAACACCTCCTGATAAATGCGGTTTTTGATGGCGAGGCGATTGCCCTGGCGCACCAGTAGTCCAGACAGCAGTAAATCAACCTGTTCGCGGCTATCGTCAGTGGGGATGGTTTGCCCTTGCAATAGCGCTTGATAAATACCCAAAATGCGCCCGGTGCGGTTCTGATGCCAGAACAGATGGTCGCGAATGGTGCGCAGGTGAATGGGTTCGTCTTGGGCTTCCCAATGGTCGAGGATGCGCGATCGCACCAGTTCCTCAACCCACAGTTCCGCCATACCGGACGATAGCGACAACGGCTGCATCTCGGCCTGCTGCGCCGTTTGCACTGCCAGGTCACACAGCTTTTGCGTCAAAAATGGCTGCCCTGCCGTCCAGTCCAGAATGCTTTTGAGAACCGCCGAGGGATGATCCACCCAGGGTTCCAGCCCCGCTTGCAGGGGCGCACTCTCCGCCAGGGTAAAACCCGTAAGGGGAATCGCCCGCCCCACGTTGAAAGGGGTCCGTTGTTTATCGGCCATCAAGTCTGTTGGTGTCGTGACCCCAAAGAGGGCAAACGTGAGGCGACGATAGCGGGGATCGTGCGATCGCTGGTTATAGCAGGCTCGCATCCAGGCAAAAAAGTCGTCGGTAGAAAACTCCAGACTGAGCAGGCTGTCGATTTCGTCGATAAAGATATAGAGCGGCGGCCCGGTCTCCTCGGGCAAGAGCACCGTTTCCACCAGGTGATTGAGGCGCTGCACCAGCGTCAACTCGGCGTGGGCTTGCCACCAGTCATGAAACTGGAGCCGTTGGGAGAGGCCCAAACTTTGCAGCAGGCTCATCACCACCCCGGCATACCACTGGGTTTGGGTGAGGCCCGTGGTGCCCAGGCGGGTCATATCCAGATAGGCGCAGGCCGCCCCCGTCGCTTGCAGCTGCTGCTTCATGCGGATCAACAGCGACGACTTGCCCATTTGCCGCGAGCTAAAGACATAGCCAAACTCGCGAGCTTGCAGGGCCGCTTGAAGGTCGCGATCGGCCTGGCGCACCACATAGTTAGGGGCATCGGCTTGCAGACAGCCGCCGACGTGATAGCAAAAGGATGAGGTCATAAGCTTTGCAAGGAGATGCCTCTAATCATCCAGTAGAAAAAGTAGGGTGGGCACTGCCCACCACCTGATAACTGCCCACCCCCCAATCTATTCGCCCACCACCAAACTCGCCCCCTCATACTCAACCCCGGCCTCTTGCCCGCCGCACCGACATCCCCAATCCTTTGCATAAAATCCATTCTTGACAAATTGCCGAAAGCTTGAGAACTCCCACTGATGGGGGCACCCGACAAAGCCATGCTTGACCGGGTTGTAGTGCAAATAATTGATGTGTCCAATCCAATCGGCTTCATCGCGAATGGTGTGCTCCCAAAATCGTCGCTGCCATACGTCGCTTTCTCGCTGCCGTTGGCGAGACAGACACACATCCTGCGGTAGCGCCACATTTCCTTTAAAGGATCGAGTAAACAATACCTTCAGTCGACCGACGCGCTTGGAGTAGTTGTCATCGTGAGGGGGCAGAGTCCAGACAAAGTGCAGGTGATCAGGAAGGATAACGGCGGCAGTGATGTCGAAGGGCATTTCGGTCTTAACGATGGCCGCCGCCTGACGCAGGCGTTGGATATTTTCGGGCTGTGCAAAGAGAGTTTTTCGATTGTAAGTGACCAGAGTGAGAAAGACCGCCCCACCGGGAGTGTAGACACGTCGGTAATCAGGCATTTGGGGATGGGAAGAGACGTTAAGTTGAGTGTTCCCGATTGACTGGTGATAGAGGGGATGGTGGGCAGTGCCCACCCTACTCATACAGCGAAAATAGGGCATTCCGCAGATAATCGCGATAAAGCTCTAGACTCATTATCCAACCGGTCGAGGTCGATTTAATCAAGCCCGTCGCCTCAAGCTGATACGCCAAGATGGGGTCGAGCGAGATCGGGCGATCGCTCATCACCAATTCTTTCAGCACCGCCATTTGCTCCGGCCCATCCTGCACCCGCACCAGCATCTCCTGCAAATAACTATGGAAAATGCCCGTACGCTCCGCTGCCTGCTGTCGCAACTCAGTCAAGGTCAACGCTTGCTGACGTAAATGGTAAAGCGCTAATCGAATCAGTTGTGGATGTCCCCCCACTAGTGTCATCAACTGCTGCTGCGCGACGGCATCGAGCTCCAGGCCATGCCATGCCACCAGGTCATTGACCTGCGCAGGCGTGAACTCTGGCAAGGGAATGGGTAAGCCGACGTTAAACGGCGATTGATTGATGTCGAGGGGCAAGTAGCTCTCGGTGGCATAAGACACCACTTGCCGCAGGCGCTGCCACCCGGCATCGTGCCGCGCTTCCTCATACCATGAGCGCAGCACGGGCAAAACGGTTTGGGCGGTGGCGGCGTGGTCAAATAGCCGGTCGAACTCCTTAATATGGAGCAAAAAGGGCACCGCACTGGCGTCTAAAATTTGCTCACGGATAAACAGGGTTGTGCTCAGGGCGTTGCCCAGTACATCGCTCCAATAGTCTTCGACATTGAGTTGGCGACCCAATTTGACGGCGATCGCGTGGCAAAACCAACGCAAAAATGCGCTGGGATTCGTCAATGTGCTGGGTTCGACCTGAAGGAGGTCGATGGAGGCGATGCCATAACCCAGTTTTTCGGCCTGGGCTAATAGCCGCAACACCAGAGAACTCTTGCCAAATCCAGAGGGAGCTTTAATGCGGATCACACAACCCGGCTGCGTCATTTCGTGATACGCCCGTTCTTCTAAGGGCGATCGCACCACGTACAGCGGTGAATCTAGCGGCACTGGCCCCGTGGGATAGGGGAGCGGCCCTGAGAGGGGGGTCGGGGTAGACGCGGCCCCCACTGCCCCCTTGCTTTGCGGACTCTGCAAGTCATCTAACGTCAGCTCCAGGTCAAAGGTGCTGAAAATTAACTGCACTGACTTGTGGTCAACCCCTACCTTGCCCGACCAGAGCCGACTAATCGTTGACTTAGAAACTCCCGTCTGCTGGCTAATATCCGCCGCCGTGAAGCGATCGCCTTGATTCATCAAGACTGCGGCCTGATTAATCGCAGCGGTAAGCCGACGTCGCCCCTCAGCGCTCAAAAATACACCCCGCTGGCGCTTTGTAAATTTTTCCCTGGGGCTCATATCACCCATCCCTCAACATTCCCCTTAACCCTGTCGTGCTGTCCGATGACTGACTGAGGAGGACCCTCAAGCTCACAAACTCAGGCCCATGCTCAACACTCGTAATTCAGTCCGGAGTGCATCCCCGTTGCGTCACCCTCCCCTGAATTCCTCGCTCAGCCTAGAGAGAGACTTATCCGCCCCCTTTTCCAAAAACTAGGAGCAGGGGCTGGGAGATGTAGAGCTTTGCACTTCCCGCAGGGTGGGCCAATTGACAAAAGTGGGATGTACTCTTCAGCCATGACTTTATCTAACCATTTCAGCCAACCACTCGGTAGCTAAAAGCGACAGGATCAAAATTTCCAAAGGATCGTTTTTCCTTATAAAACTCCTTAAATGACTTAACTGAAACAGGCTCTTTCCTTGTCTTAAAGGTTCTAAACGATATCGATATGGATTTCCAGAAGAATTCATACCAGAATCTTTTCTTAGTATTATCTGTGCCTGTAAATGCTAAGTGACATGCTATACATAGCTGCACAAATACTAGATGAAGGGTATTTTTCCGACACAGTATTTCAGGTTGAGTTCAAGTTGCTGTCTAAAAACTAATGAGAACAAAAATTTCTGCTGTCGCTCTCTTGACTGCGCTGATGCCCCTAGGGTTAGCGATCGCGGCCAAAGCCGATACCGCGCCAGCCCACTGTGATTTGTACGCCCCCGGTGGCGCTTATGCCTATCTATCCACCAGCTGTACCTTCTCCCAACGACAGGGCTACATCGGGGTGCAGTTACAGGCCAACGGCCAGCGCTACGACTTTGAGCCAACCGGGCAGTCTGGCCGCTACACCGACCAGTACGGCGGTTTGATCTATCAAAACGTGTTTGAGTCGGGCCAGAGTTTTGAGTTTCCCGATGGCTCAGAACTGTACGTCTATTGGGATGCCAGCAGTTCCTACGGCAGTGCCCCGGTGCAGGACTATGGCCAACGGGTGGGGACGCTGACGGCTTACGATCGCGGTTCCCAAATCAACGTCCGTAGCGAACCCACCGTCTATTCTTATGCCCACAGCTACGGCCTCGCGGGCGATCAGGTGGAAATTCTGCAATGCGTGCAGGATACCGACACCGCAGGCAGCGACCTGAACTGGTGTGAAGTGCAGTTTTTAGAATCCGGCGCAGTGGGCTGGGTGCGCAGCGACTTCATCATCTTCCCCAGCGACGGCTATTTGTAATCGCGTTGCCAGCGCAGACGCGGACGGGTCATTCAATCAATGTTCACAACCTGGCGGCAGCAGCAGTGTCGCGATCGTCTCGGCGGTTTGGGCGAGGGGCTAAAGGCTGCGCTGCTCTGTCGCCAGCCGCTCAATCATGACGGCCCCCCGGCCATGGCTGCATTCTGCCAATCCACACTTTTTTCGAGAACCATCACCATGAAATCTTCTACTACGCTTTTGGCGACCTTACTGATGTTGGGGGCAGCGGGCACCATCATGCCCGCCCAGGCAAATCCCCGCCTTTCGACCACGCCGATTCAACTGGCACAAAGCTCGGTGCCCACCACTTACATGACTGCCCAAGGCCCGAACGAAATTATCGTGCAGATTACGGATGGAAATTTCTATTTTCGCGATGTGCTGCATCGTGGCTATGGCAACACCTATCAGGCGACAGATCACGGAATTCGCGTTAATTACGATCGCGACAGCGGTCGCGTAGTCGTCATCTCTGATGAAACGGGCGAGGAATTCTACAACTACTTCTTTACCGAACCCAGCAGTGTGACGAACAGCAACGCGAGCAGCTACGACGATTACACCACCGGCCCTCCTTCCTTCGCTGAACTGCTCCGCGTAGCCGACAACGAATATTCTGCCGAATTTAGCGAAGGCCAATTTTACTTCAATGGTCCGCTCTATCGGTCTTCTGGCGATGTGTTTGTCGGCTCTGATGGCCGGTTTCGTGTCATGTACGATCGCGGCAACAGTCGCGTGGTGATCATCAATCTGTACAACGGCGAAGAACTCTTCAACTACATCTACAGCGAAGCTGACGAAGGCTATTTGTAAAGCCCACATAGCATCCTGGAGCAGCATCAGATACATCGCTGGTAGCCAAAAAACTCGGCTGCCAGCGGCGGTGGGGGTGCATTTGCTGCATTTTTGAATGAGAACACCCAATGTCTTTTTGTATCGTGAAGTTGTCATCATGAAAAAAGTCTTTTTGCCCCTCGCCACCGTTGGCCTTCTGCTGCTTGCGGGCACCGCCTGCACCGCACCGGAGACCGGTTCCGAGCCCTCTGAAACTAGCACCGAAAGCACCGCCCCAGCGGCGCTATTGACCTACGATGGCCCCGCCGAAAATATCCCCGTCACCGCTCAGTACCCCGACACCATGACCGTGATGGGCACAGGCAGTGGCGAAGGCGTTGGCGTCTTCTTTACCTTTACGCCCCAGGGCAACGCCCTCGACGATGCGGAAGTCAGCGTCTTTTTGCCTGCCAATACCTCGGACACAGGCGACCTGATGGACTTCATCACTGGCCCCAACGGTCTGATCGAAAACAATGGCTGGACTTTGGACGGCTCCCGTGCCGACACGGCTTCAGAGTTTCCCTATCCCTGGTTTGAGATGGTGTTCGACATCAGCACCGACATGGAGCAGTCCGGCCATATCTTGATTGGTCAAGCGGCTGGGCAGCCCATTCAAGTAGTGGTGCTGTATCCCGCCGAGATGGCTGACGAGTTTTGGCCCGCCGCCAATACCGTGCTCGATAGCCTGGAGTTTGATGCCAATCTCTTACCCATCACGACCTCCGAGTAGAAGCCCGGTGCTTTGAGGCCAAAACGTTGGCTGTGGCAGAGCAACGTGGAGCGCGATCGCCCAGGAGACATCATGGACTGGCTCGGTTTATTCTTTACCCCTATCAAACCGTTGATCGCGCATCCCGAGCGCAGCATCGCGGTCGCCACGGTGCTCCTCGCGATGTTTGGAGTGCTGGGCTGGGCGCGGCGACGCTGGCCTTGGCCCCTGCTGTGGGCCACCGGTCTCTGGGCCACCTTCGCCCTTTGGGAATGGCTGATTTTGGTGCGGACTCCCGAAGCCAATATTCGCGTCGATCTGCTGTTGATTTATCCGGTTTTGCTGATCACAACGCTGTGGGCGCTCTGGGTCGGGTTGCGATCTCGCCGCTTACCAGAATGACCAACCACATCGGGCAAGGGCAACCACAGGGCAATCAGGTCGCAGCGTCGGCCCAAATTTGCTCAACTGCCACCGCAATCCGACTGAGGTCGTCGTCTAACAAAGGTGGCCAGTCAACGTTTTGGGTCTTGCCCTGGAGATAGAGCTGCCGACTTTCATACGTCAGGATAAACAGTGCATGCCCCAGCGATCGCTCAATCATCGGTTCCTTTTTCAGTCCCTGAGCCAGCGTTTTGAGCGCCAGCAACAGCGACGTCACCTGTCCCGGCACTGGCGCTTCGCCACGCCGCAAACAATCGATGAAGGGGGTTTGTCCTGGCACTGGTGCTAGGGTCTGGGCCAGCACAAACCGACGTGCAGTATCAAAGTCCATGATGGCAGCATCCTCCGAGGAAACACGTTGAGATTGTTGCAAGCGAGACAACTCCGGGCACCCTAAAGCCAACTTGTTGATGCGAGATTGCCCTCAACATTCATGGAGACTTTATCAAGAAAGCGACTAATTCTGTAATAAAACTGCGAATCACTATAGCAATTGCCATCAACGTTGGTGACGATCACTAACATCAAAAATACATCTAATGCCTGAATTGCTGTTAATGATTGATCTTTGATATCGCTGACTGGATGACGCGAGCGGAGGAAATCAAACTGCTCTTAGGTTCTTTAGCAAAGCAGCCCGCCTGCAAATTGTCGCAATTGCCCTCAATCGATTGGCTGGCCTATTTATCTGCTATCGCTTGCCCTTAAACACCGATATTTCTTATGACTAAACCCAGAGAATTAATTCCGTTTGTCGATCTGTCCTGGCAACACGACCAGATTCAAGACGAGATGCAAGCTGCCTTAACCGCAGTTTTGAGTCGCGGTGATTTTGTTTTAGGGCAAGCCGTCAAAGAGTTAGAAGCCGCCTTTGCGGCGGCTTCGGGAGCGCAGCATGGGGTCGGCGTGGGCTGTGGCACGGATGCGATCGCCCTCGGCCTCTCGGCCTGCGGCATTGGTGAAGGGGATGAAGTCTTACTGCCCGCCAACACCTTTGTCGCCACACTCATCGGCATTTTGCGCAGCGGCGCTACGCCCATCTTTGTGGACTGCGATCGCGAGACGGCGTTGATTGATTTAACCGCCGCTGAAGCTGCTATCACACCCAAAACGCGAGCGATTGTCCCCGTCCATTTATATGGACAAATGGTTTCCCCCAGCGGCCTCAAAGCCTTGGCCGAACGCCATAATTTACTGATTTTTGAAGATGCCGCCCAAGCTCACCTAGCCCAGCGGGAAGGCGTTACGGCAGGCAGCATCGGCATGGCGGCGGCTTTTAGCTTCTATCCCAGCAAAAACTTGGGGGCCATTGGCGACGGCGGCATGTTGTTGACTCAAGAAGCCCTCGTCGCCCAAACGACGCGATCGCTACGCAACTACGGTGCCGTCCGCAAGTATTTCCATACCGAGCCTCAAGGCACCAACAGTCGCTTAGATACCCTACAGGCATCAGTTTTGGGCCTCAAACTTCCCTACCTGCGGGAATGGAATCAAGCCCGCAATCGCATCGCCCAACACTACGACGAACGCTTGGCCAGTCTGCGAGAGTTCGGCATCATTCCCATGCGCAACGACAGCGGCACCGGGCATGTCTACCACCTCTATGTCGTGCGCATCACCGCCGACTGCCCTCTCGATCGCACCGCCCTACAACTCGCGCTCGAGGAACAACAGATTCAAAGCGGCATTCACTACCCAGTGCCTTGTCACCTCCAGCCGGCGTTTCAGTCGTTGGGATATCAAGCCGGTGATTTCCCCATGTCAGAGGCGTTATCGCAAGAAATCCTGTCACTCCCCATGTTCCCCGGTATGACGTTAGAGCAAGCCGACCGGGTGATTGACGCGATCGCCCAAGCCATGAACTCAGGTGCCAACCTGCCCGCATCGTCCACTGTGTTGTCAGTCAAATAAATCCGACCTATGACGTTGAAGACATCTGTACTCAAATCTCGTGGGTCACTGGCCCCCTTATCGATCGCCCTGATGGGCCTATTGGCCGTGATGTATGGCCCCCTGCTCTGGCATTGGGTCGATGGCTGGCTGAATAAGTCCATCAGCATTCAGCACGAATATTTTAGTCATGGGTTGATTGGCTTACCCTTTGCCGCTTATTTGGCTTGGAGCCTGCGCCCCCAGTGGCGCGAACTGCCCGATCAGCTACATCCATCGGGCATTGGCTTGTTGGCCATGGCCAGTGCTCTTTATCTGAGTCAACTGTCCGACTGGATGAACATTTCGTTTCCGCTGATGCTTGCGGGTCTTTGTATGACGCTCAAGGGCTGGCCTGGACTCAAGCTAATGGGCTTTCCCCTGGCTCTTGTCGCCCTCGCCACCCCGAGCCAACTGCCTTACTTGATTGAGCCGTACATCTTGCCGTTGCAAAGCTTTATTGCCAGTGTGGCGGGCTTTTTGCTGATGCAAGCGGGCATTGATGTCACCGTGGATCAGATCTATTTGCGAGTCAACGACCAGATGGTGGAAGTCGCGCCTCACTGCGCGGGCCTTAAAATGCTGTTCACCAGTCTATACGTGGCTTTGATGCTGATTTACTGGAACGATGTGTGGCGATCGCGGCTGCGCACCATCCTCTTTTTGCTCGCCACGGTAGGCGTCAGCGTCTCTGGCAATATCATTCGCAATGCCTTACTGAGCTACTTTCACGGAGTGGGCAACAAAGCCGCGTTTGCCTGGTTACACGACAGCTGGGGCGGTGACCTTTACTCTGCTCTCATGCTACTTTCGCTGATCTTCATTTTGCGACTCATCCAAACTTACGTGCCGTCGCAGTTATCGCTTGAAATCAAATCTGAAACAGCGGTCTAGCCCGCATTCTCATCCAAAGGAGGCTCTCATTCATGGCTGACGCTGCCCAAACCAGACCTAAACCACGCTCCTTGGTTCAGTGGGGCCTCATTGCGATGCTCGCAGCCATTGTGGCGATCGCAGCGTTGCCCAGTTATTTCAGCGGTCAGTGGCCCTGGAGTAGTGAACTCCCCGTCCCCCACTTAGAAGAACTCCGAACCCTCTTAGAAGAGCCCCTCGCGGTTCCCGGTTGGGAAAACACGTTTTATCAAGAGGTACCCATTGGTGGCGATCGCTGGACCCTAGCCGAATATCGTCAGGTAGGGGGCACTGATGCCCCAGGGGAAACCTTTGGGCTCTTGCTCCGTCCGCAGCGATCGGGGGACCAGCAACCCGAAGTCGAGTGGGTCGATTTACGAGGCGCACAAAGTTGGCAAGTGGATAATCGCCATCAGGTGCGCTGGCAGCTCGCTCCCGAATCTGGGACTGCGGACCCATTATCAGTGACGACTCAATATTTACGGGGTATCGACACCCGCAATACGTTTGCCGTGATGCAGTGGTATGCCTGGCCAAGCGGCGGTCACTTTGCGCCTGGCAAGTGGTTTTGGGCCGATCAGGTGCAACAGTGGCAACAGCGGCAGCGGCTCCCCTGGGTCGCCGTCAGCATTTTGCTACCCATTGAACCGGTGGGCGACATTCGCAGCCATACCGCCACGGTCACTGAGATTGCCCAAGCGGTGCAACAAGGACTGTTGACGACCACCTTCTCTAGCGATGGCTAATCCTGAGTTGTTGGAGCGCGATCGCCACCCCTGCCAAGCGGTGATGTGCCAGAATCGACATATCTACCCGGTGCCGATATCCTGGTGCTGGCTCACCGCTACCAACGACAGAACTGTCCCGAACCCTGATTCAAGTTCTGAAAAAGGTAAATGAAGACAATGCTCTGCAACGCGCAAAAACGTTTAGCATTTTTAGAACCTATTGGAAAAAGTTATTGACCAGGTCGAATGTAATGGGTATGGCTGCAAACCATTGTGACCAACAGAATGCGAGGCTAGCCTCCTGCCGTTGGCTAACCGCTGGCACCTTGTCGACCCTGCTCATTTGGGGCGGCGGCATGGAGGCGATCGCGGCCAATGGTCGTGATCAGGCTAACCATGCCACCACGACAGCTGACTGGCAACTTGCCAATACAGATTATGGGCAAACGCATCGGGCCACCACAGAGCGATCGCTGTCACCCACGGCGACCGAGGCGACCTCCCCCACCACTGGTCAAGTGCCCTCTTCCGCGACCGACAGTGCCGCACCAACGCTTGAAATCACCCCTGACCCCAATTTCACGGCACCCCTACCAGCCCGACAGCCGTTACCAGAGCCGGGAGTCGACCCGGTCGTCGATAGCCTGCTCGGTCGTCCCCAAGAGCCTGATTTTGATACGTATCGGCTCGGGCCAGGAGATGCGTTCTTTGTTAATGTGCGTCAGTTTCCTGACTTGAGCTTTCAAGCAACCCTTGATATTCAAGGCAATGTCATTGTCCCGCTACAGGGGGTTGTCTCCTTTAACGGTCTCACCCTCGACCAATCAGCCGCCCTGATCACGGATATTTTTAACCAGTATGTTATAAACCCTGACGTCAGTTTGACGCTCGTGGCTCAGCGCGGCGTCGAAGTCACCATCTTGGGAGAAGTGGTGCGTCCCGGCTACTATCCGCTAGGTGCTCCCCAAATTGCATCGGCGTTGCTCACGGCTGGGGGCACGACCAACACGGCTGATTTACGGTCCGTCATCGTTCAACGGCGACTCCCCGATGGTCAACTTTTAGAGCGCAATCTCGATCTCTTTACCCCCCTAAAGGACGGCGACGCCTTACCGAACATTGCCCTGCAAGATGGTGATGTCATCTTCGTCGAACGCTTAGATCCAGCCGCTTTAGATGAGTACGACCAGGCCTTAGTGGCTCGTTCAACTCTGGCCACTCCAACCATTACTGTCCGTCTCTTGAATTACGGGCCAAATGGCGGCATTCTGTCTGCCGTTGACTTGCCTAATGGCAGTCGGTTTGCGGACGCATTGGTCCGCACCGGCGTCAACGCCGATGCCTCTAACCTGGGTGAAATTGCCTTAGTCCGGTTTGATGAAACTGCGGGCCGGGCCGTTACGACATTGATCGATGGCCATGATGCGTTCCGAGGCATCCCAGCGGAAAATCCGCCCTTGCAGCAAAATGACGTGATCATTGTCAACCGGTCCTTACTCGCGAGAGTATCGTATGCTCTAAATACCTTTACGCAACCCTTCCGAGACGTCCTTGGGTTTCTACTCTTCTTTGATTCTTTATCAGATTCGGCAACTAATCTTTTCCAACCTTAGATATTTATGCCAAAGCGAGGACTGCTTTAACCACCTCATTAACGCCTGATAATTGCTTTCTTGATTCTTTATTGATTGCCTGCTGCCATGGTCATGCCCCTGCTCAAAAAATATGGCTTAGCCCTCAAGCGCTATAAATGGGTGCCGATCACCACATTTCTGGGCGGCTTGGGGTTATCCACCATCTTGGCCCTACAGCCCCCTCCAGAAGAGGAATTCCGCACAACTGGGGTTTTAGTCCAAAACACGCCGGTTGTGTCTTTTACAGCGACTGGGGTTGAGCTGCAGCAGCAGGGTCAAGGCATCATTACAGAAGACTTCTTATTGGCTGATATCTTACTGACACGGGTGGCCGAACAGCTCAATAACGGTGGTTTAGAAATCACGCCTCGACAGATCCGCAGCCGTACAAACATCAAAATTAATACAGGCGGCGGAGACGAAGGGGGCGGCAACATCCTTCAAAGCGTTAATGTCACTTACCAATCCAAAAACCCAGAAGAGGCCGAAGCTGTCCTTTCAGTGCTATTTCAAGGCATGGTTGAGCTGAGCCGGGTTACGAACCGAGCCCGCCTCGGCACCATTGTTTCCGCCTTAGATGAACGGTTGCCGGCGATCGAGGCAGATTTGCGAGAAGCAGAACAAACTTTGGAAGCGTACGATCGCATTGAGGGGCCAGCGATTCAGGCAGCACTAGATGGCAGCTTGCTAGGAGAAATTTCATCCAGCCAAAATCAGCGGCGGCAGAACCTTATCACGCTTGCTACGATTGACGCGCAGATGCAAAGTTTACAAAACCAGCTAGGGCTCTCCCCTGAAGCCGCCTATGCTTCATCAGCTCTGAGTGCCGATCCAATTATCCAAAACTTGCGTGCTCAGATTTACCAAGCTGAATCGCAGCTAGCCACTCTCTCGCAAACCTTGAGAGAAGCACATCCTACTGTCGTCGAGTTACGTACAAGCCTCAACACATTCAACCGGCTTTTAGAGGAGCGAGCCACCGAAGTTCTGAGTGGTGGTGGACGAACACCTGCAGTGCCTGGCGCAGACGTCATTCGCCGCAATAGTAACCTTGACCCAGCAAGAGCTGAACTGGCTAATCAGCTGGTAGGGCTACAAACTCAACGGGATGCATTAATTACCCAACAGCAAATACTGGCTCAATCAGAGCAACAGTTACGCGAAGCCTATACTCGCTTACCCAACAAGCAGTTGGAACGCGATCGCCTGGCTCAGCAAGTTGCGCTGAAAAGAGCCCTTTACGACCAAGTCCAAGCTAAACGCATTGACGCTCAAGCTGCGGAGGCTGAAACGGTCAGCAGCCTGTCAGTCGCCAGTCCACCCTCAACAGAAGTCATTCCTGTAGAGGCGATGTCTCCGATTCTAGTGTTGATTTTAGGGGGCGCGGTAGGCCTCGGCTTGGGCGGTGGCTTAGTCTTCCTGCTGGATATGCTCGATCCCAAAATCCGCATTTTCGAAGACCTCGACAAACTCTTCAAAGATCAAGAAATTCCCTTATTGGGGGTGGTGCCTGAGTTAAAACCCGAACTGGGTGAGTCGCTCCTGATCACCGATATGAATCATCCGTGCTCTGAAATCTATGAGCGTCTGCGCAGTAATCTCCAACTGTCGGGTGCTGAGATTAATGACGGTCGCATTCCCAAAACAGTCCTAGTCACCAGTCCCATTTTCCACGAAGGGAAAACCACAACCGCTTTTAACTTGGGGATTGCTGCAGCTCGCACCGGTCGGCGCACTTTAATTATTGAGATGGATCTGAGAAATCCGCCGCAGTGTATGCGGTTGGGGATTCAGCCAGACGAGCAGGCTTTGACCGAGCCGCTGCAATATTACAGTGGCCGCTTTTCTGATCCGATTCGGATGGTGCCACAGGTGGCAAATCTATCCATTGCTCCAGGGGTAGGGCCGCAGCGTAGCCCTGCCGCAATTCTTGACTCTGGTGAGATGCGACGTTTTTTACAAGATGCGCAAGCTCGTTTCGATTTTGTCATTTTGGATGCGCCCCATTTCACCAGCAGCAATGATGTGGTGCTCCTGGAACCGAAAACCGACGGACTGATTTTGGTCACCCGCCCAGGAGTGACCAAGAAACCCATCATCAAAGAACTGTTAGAGCAACTAGAAGAAAAAGAAGATATCCGAGTCTTGGGCGGCGTGATTAATGCGGCTGATATTCCCCTGAAAGCGGCACAAATGCGCCACGATACCCTCGTTACTGAGGATGAAGACGATATTGATCTGAATGGTTCTGCCTCGCCTAAAGCGGAATCTACCCCTCCCCGCCGTCGTACCCCGATCGAATTCTAGGTTGCAAGCAGTCACTAGGGAGCAGTTTCCCATCTGCTCAACTGATGCAGTAGGGTCAAGATCTTTGAGGGAATGATTCCCGCTGTGGGATGCTGATATTTAAATAAAAAAACCAGGAGCTTTAAGCCCCCGGTTAATGGAAATGCTGATCTGTTTTGGACGCTAAATGAGCGTCAGCAAGTAAATCAGAGAAAACAGAATAATCCACACGACGTCAACGAAGTGCCAGTAAATTTCGGCCATTTCGACGCCAGTGTGATGCTCAGTGCCGTAATGACCATCGCGGCGCGATCGCCACAACACACCCAAAATCAGCAGCAGTCCGATAAACACGTGCAGCCCGTGAAAACCCGTCAGCAAATAAAAGCAGTTGCTGAACAGATTTGTCGTGAGGCCATAGCCAAGCGTTAAGTACTCATAGATTTGGCCCGCCAGGAAAATCGCTCCCATAGCGGCGGTGATGATGTACCACTTACGCAGCCCTTTGACATCGCCTTGTTTGACTGCAGTATCACCAAAGTGGATCACAAAGCTGCTGGAAACCAGGATGATCGTGTTGATAGCAGGCAGCAACAGTTCCACTTCGGTTTCTTCGGGGGGCCAAGCAGCGGCCTCGGCGCGAAATACGAGGAACAGGGCAAAGAAGCCTGCAAACATCAAAAATTCGGAACAGAGAAAGGTGATCAGCCCCAACACCCGAAAGTCGTGATGTTCTGAAGGCTGGAATTCCACCGTGGTGGTGTCGGGATGGGAGTCAATTGCGCCTTGCATAGTTCAAAAACCGATAGGGAATTGCAGAAAATAAGGGGGGCGATCGCCGCCCAAACGATTGAGCAAAAGGGGGAAAGCTGAGTGGGGCAATTGCCCCATTCAGCTTTCATCCCAGTCATGAAGAGGAGACTTCCGTCGGCTCCGGCGTGTGGCCGTAATCATACGGCCCTTCCGTCACCACTGGCAGCACATTCCAGTTCTCAATGATCGGGGGCGACGCTGTCGTCCATTCCAGGGTCTTCGCATTCCAAGGATTGCCAGATGCCTTGGGGCCGTTGCGCCAGCTCCAAATCGCGTTGATGATAAACGGCAACACTGAAATGCCTAGCAAAAACGCACCGACCGTACAGATGATGTTGATGTATTGGAACTGCGGATCATACATCGCGACACGGCGCGGCATCCCTTTTAGCCCTAGCTCATGCATGGGCAAAAATGTCAGGTTGGTGCCGATGAACGTCAGCACAAAGTGCAGTTTGCCCAAGGGCTCGTTCATCATGCGGCCGGTCATCTTGGGGAACCAGTGATAAAGTCCGGCATAGAGGCCAAACACTGAGCCACCAAACAGCACGTAGTGGAAGTGAGCAACGACATAGTAAGTGTCGTGAACATGAATGTCGACAGGAGCAGTTCCCAAGGTGACGCCACTGAGGCCACCCAACACAAACATGGCCAGCAACCCGATCGCAAACAGCATGGCACTATTCAACCGCAGCTTGCCGCCCCACAGCGTTGCCACCCAACTAAAGATTTTCACCCCAGTGGGAACGGCCACAATCAGCGTGGACACGGTGAAGAACATCCGCATCCACGGAGGGGTGCCGCTGGTGAACATGTGGTGGACCCATACGAACAGACCCACCAAACAAATAGCTAGGGATGAGTAGGCGATCGCTTTGTAGCCAAAAATTGGCTTCCGCGCATGAACGGGGATCACCTCAGACATGATGCCGAAAATCGGCAAAATCATGAGGTACACCGCCGGGTGGGAGTAAAACCAGAACAAATGCTGATACATCACCACATCGCCCCCCTTGGCCGGATCAAAAAAGGACGTGCCAAAGTTGATGTCAAACAAGAGCAAGGTCAATCCAGCGGCCAGCACTGGTGTGGAAAATAGCGCCAGGATCGAAGTCGCCATCATGGCCCAGCAAAAGAGTGGCATCTGATCCCACTTGAGGCTGGGGACGCGCATTTTCCAGATGGTGACGATGAAGTTGACCGCCCCCATGATGGACGAGGTACCCACCAGCGTGATCGCCAAAATCCACATCGACTGGGCCGTATTCGCGGTAATGCGGCTCAGCGGCGGATACGACGTCCACCCGGCTTGCGCACCACCAAAAAAGAGGCTGGCAATAATCATCAAGCCCGCTGGCACCGTAATCCAAAAGGCGAGGGCGTTGAGCTTCGGAAAAGCCATATCCCGCGCGCCAATCATCAGCGGCACGAGGTAGTTGCCAAAGCCGCCGATCGCCGCTGGCACAATCCAGAAAAAGATCATGATGGTGCCATGGTTGGTCAACATGGCGTTGTAAAAATTGGGATCGACCAAATCGGCACTCGGGGTTGCCAGCTCAGACCGCATCACCAATGCCATCACGCCGCCGACCAAATAAAAGAAAAAGGCCGTGACCAGGTACTGGATACCGATGACTTTGTGGTCGATATTGAAGGTGAAGTAGTGATACCACTTCCATTTATCGGGATGGGGAAACGATTGCCCCATCATGTCGCTGGTGATATTCGCTTGTGCCATAGAGAAATTTAAGAGAGCAGAGAGATGAAAAAACTTGAGAGAGCCAATAAAGCTGGGAGCAGGAAATCTTAATGCGCCAAATGCGCCAGTAGTTGATGATCGATCTCCATTTCGGCACCGTAGGGCGCGAGATATTCGGTATCGGTCATGTCAGTAGGATTCATCGCGATCGCTTCAGGGGTCGTCGGCTCCGCTTGGGCAATGCGCGATTGCAGCCAGCTTTGATAATCCGAGGGGGAATGCACAATGACTTGAGTGCGCATGGCCCCGTGGTAGCCGCCACAGAGTTCGGCACAGACGACGGGATAAGTGCCCACCTTAGTGGCGACAAACCGCAACTCGGTATCCTTGCCCGGAATCGCATCCTGCTTCAGGCGAAACTGCGGGACCCAAAACGAGTGGATCACGTCTTGCGCTGAAATGTTGAGCTGAACATCGGCATTCACCGGCACATGCAACTCACCATCGACAATGCCACTTTCGGGATACGTAAAGATCCAGGCGTATTGCATCCCAGAAACATTCACTTCGACATCTGCTGCCATGCCTTCTTTTTCAAGGGGCGCACCAAAGCCATACACGGACTTCGCCAGTAGCTCGGGCTCTGCGCCTTCGGGCACCAAGCCTGACAACGAGGCGTCGGGTGACTGAGCAATCATCGTGCCGTGGTCGGGCATGCGATCGCCGGGCGTAAAGCCACCCATATCCTGAAAGATCTGCACGCTGTAGATCCCCAGGCCAATCACGATAATGGCAGGAATCGCCGTCCAGAAAGCTTCGAGCGGCAAGTTGCCTTCAATTGGCAGGCCATCAGTGTCATCTCCCTGGCGACGACGAAAGGCAATCACGCTATACAAGATCGCGCCTTCTACCACCAAAAAGAGAGCGGTGCCGATCACCATCATGACGTCGAAAAAGTTGTCGACTAGCACTGACTGGGCCGAAGCTTGCTCTGGCAATAAACCATGGTTAAAGCCCACCCAGAGGCTGACCAGGGTCACCACGACCCCGACTGTCAGCGTTAATAAAGGAGCGGGAATTTGTTTCATAGCGATCGCTCCCAATGGGAGGTGTGTTCATAAATGCTGATCATTGCGGTATCGCAATAACCACTGGCAATCATCGTAAGCAGCAGGATCTGATCCCGGGGGTAAACTTTGGATTTGCTTTACCTAAGAGAAAACAAGGACAAAAAAGCGTTACACAACGCAACAAATTAGCACCAGGGGGCGATTCCCTGACTAGCCGAGATCGCCTTGTGTGACTCACATCGACAAGAGATATCGTCCCTGACATACAGGGATGACCTCAGGCATGACATGCCAGCGTTATCAGCCGACTGGCCATGACCGATGTGGCGCGGATGCTCTCAGTTCGCCACCATAGTGTTAAGGAAAAGTTACAAACATAAGGTGAACGCATTGGCACAAACTTGGCAACAGGGAAATGCGCTGGTCGTGGGCGCAAGTCAGGGAATCGGGTTGGGGTTCGTCCGTCATTTGCTCGCCGACGATCGCTTTCACCGCGTATTTGCCACCTATCGTCAGCCTGAGACAGCGACTGATTTACTAGCGCTACAAAACCATCCCAAGCTCCACTGTCTGACATTAGAGGCAACTGAAGAAGGCGAAGTCGCCCAACTTGCCGCCAAGATTCAAGCTCAAGCGGCAGGCTTAGATTTAGTCGTCAATTGTGTCGGGGTCTTACATCAGGGCAGCTTGCAGCCAGAAAAGAGTCTACGACAAATTGATGTCGACCAGCTGATGCAATATTTTCAAATCAATAGTGTGCCGGGCATTCTGCTGGCAAAGCACTTGCAATCGCTGCTCCGCCAAGAGGGCCGCACTGTGTTCGCTAATCTCTCCGCCAAAATCGGCAGCATTGAAGATAACCGTCTGGGGGGGTGGTATGGCTATCGGGCCTCCAAAGCGGCGCTAAACATGTTGTTGAAGACAGCGGCGATCGAATATGGTCGCAAAAATCCCCACACGGTCATTTTGGCATTGCACCCCGGCACGACCGACACGCGCTTATCAGAGCCATTTCAGCGCAACGTGCCACCGGGCAAACTCTTCTCGATCGATCGCACCGTCACCCAACTCTTGACCATCATCGACAACGCCACCGAAGCCGACAACGGCGCCTTCTTTTCGTGGGATGGCAGTCGTTTGCCCTGGTAGAGATCAGGCCGGCGATCGACAATCAACTCCGATGCTAGTGGCGAGGACTTGGGTGGATGAATGAGGGTTTGGCAGGTCCCTTGGATGCCGCTACAGACGAGATAAATGTCATCAAAACACGGCAATATCACGTTATTACGCCCAGGCAAATGGGCAGCCTGGGATCAAGTATGCATTGAGAATCTTGTAGGACGGTCAGCCCAGCAACGGCGTCCAACGTCTAGTCAGCGGTCAGACTTCCTGTCGTTTCTCTTAGCAAACAGACAGCACACGCAAAAGCCCCGCCGTCGTTGACGGCAGGGCTTTTTCATATTGAGTCTGGGTAGAGGCTGGGACTAACGGCTGGCAAACAGGTGAGCGCTAGTAAGCCGACTCCGCGTTAACCGAGAGCTGAGTAAATCGCTACGCTGCAAGCGCTGGGCAGTTTCGGCGTCAAATTCCAAATAGGTGCCAGCCAAACTGGCCGACCCATCAGGATGGTTTTCACCAACCATGGGAGAGACCAAGTTGGGCGCGATCGCATCCACGGTCATATCAGCCGCGATCGCTTGCTGTAGAGAGTCAACACCCACCGCAGCGCCAAAGACCACAATGCCTAAAAGCAGCAGCAAGCGCATTGAAAGGCGCTGCCAGAGGCCTTGCCACGGCGTCACTCGATGACCCGAACGCGCAGACGAGGCCCCAACGCCAGTGTGATCAACCATCAACTATCACTCCATAACCGAGCGCTTTGCACCATCGCCAGACCAGACAAACCTCAATGCAAAGCAGCTAACTTCTTAAATGTTCAC
The DNA here is from genome assembly GCF_004212215.1 of Leptolyngbya iicbica LK. Classification (NCBI taxonomy): domain Bacteria; kingdom Bacillati; phylum Cyanobacteriota; class Cyanophyceae; order Leptolyngbyales; family Leptolyngbyaceae; genus Leptolyngbya; species Leptolyngbya iicbica. The sequence goes on along the minus strand of NZ_QVFV01000008.1, from coordinate 62,817 downwards.
ACAACTACAATATCAGACTCATATTCAATGCAGCTCATAAACGATTGTTAAGTTCAGAAAACCTTGGGAGAGAGTCAAGATTCTCTAATGATTGCTTGAAGCCTGCCCCACATCACTCGCATCGCTAAGCGACAGCTCCCGGCCATCACTCCTTGGGGATGCCTAGCGTCCCCTTTTGCACTGAGACGCAGCGTGTTTTGACCGTGGCAGTGAACTAGCCAACGAGGGGCGTTTTTGCAGGAATGCCCACGGCTCGCGGAAAGTCTTCCGACGTGGGGTGTTGTTTTTGCAGATAAACGCAGTGGCGAATGCCTTGGGTGATCGGGGTTTGCCAGGGTTGGACAGCCACCAACTTGCCACCGAGTTGGCCTGCCACGCTATCTAGCTGCTGTGCTTCGGCCTCGCTCCATTGACCGCGATACAAAATGGCAATGCCGTTGGGCTTTAAGAAGGGGAGAGCGTACTCAGCGCAAGTGGCGGCTGGTCCGACCGCTCGCAGCAATGCCACGTCATAGAGTTCGCGATGACTGGGCTGATGGGCGAGAAATTCAGCGCGATCCGCGATCGCCCGCACCTGCGGCAGCACCATTGCGGTCGCCAGCTCCGCTAAAAACCGCACCTTTTTTTGGGTGGAATCGAGGAGCGTAATTTGCCAGTCGGGAAATGCGATCGCCGCTGGCAACCCCGGAATGCCTGCGCCAGTACCAATGTCAATCACGCGCAGCGAAGACCCAGGTGGGAGCCAAGGCGTTACCCCTGCTGTAGACAACCAAGGGGCTAGGCCACTCAGCGCATCCCAGAGATGCTTTTCCCAAAACTCGGTCGGTTCAGTAATACGCGTCAGATTCATTTGCTGGTTGCCCTGCAAAATGCCCTCAAACAATTGTTGAAAGCTTGCTTGTTGAGCAGGCGTTGGTTCCCAATGCAGCGTGGCTTGCCAGGATGTTGCGAAATCGGGCAAAGAAGACATGGAGCGAATGGCCAAACAACAGTTAGAAACAGCAGTATTACAGCCCAATGAGGGAGCTGTAAACTAACTGACAGCAGGCCGTTACTGCTAGGCGTTCCCCAGGCAAACTTGTGCCGAAACATCACCCTCGCCTCATGGCTGCGGTTTGAGATTAGGCCCGTCCAGGGCTCAAGCGGTCATTTCAGCCGCAGAGGGTAAAGCGTATGGCGTCAATACACCATGATCCAGCTTCCAGGCACAGTCGGCGAGTTCGATCAGCTCTGCCGCGTCATGGGTCACGATTAAGAGACTCCAGTCTTTTTTGAGCTTTTTCAACAGCGTAATCAGTTGGCGACGCATCGACCAATCTAAGCCGGCGGTTGGTTCGTCTAATAACAGTAGATAGGGCTGGCGGATGAGCTGTACCGCTAACGCGAGACGACGCTGCTGACCACCACTGAGCGCATGCGGCTCTGAAGTGAACGACAGATGGCCCAAGCCAACGGATTCGAGGGCGGTGACGATGTGATTTTTAGACAATTCGGGGTGGCCGAGGCGCAACTCTTCCAACACGTTGTGGCCACAAAAATGGCGCTCAGGAAACTGAAAGACAAGTCCAGCTAATTGCTGCAAGGCTTCGGGGGTCAAGACTTGATCCCGCCAGCGCACTTCCCCCGCAGTGGAATAAGCCAAGCCTGCCAAAATTTCGAGCAACGTCGTTTTGCCAGAGCCGCTCGGACCGATGACCAGGCCGAGCTGTTGCGGACCTAGCTGCAAGTTGAGGCTTTGCAGAATCGGTTGCGGGGTCGAGGCGGGGTGATATGACAGATCACAAAGGTTGAGCATGCCATCTCGTCGGCGGGGTGGGCTGTTCCTAAGTTACCCGGATTTGTCTCGCTTGATGGAGCGATCGCCGATATTTCTTGTCGGAGGCGATCGCGATCACCAGCCAGGAACTCTCCATCGCTATCATCGTCAAAGGAAGCATCGTATCCGTCAATACCATATGATCTCAGAGTTAACTGATTTCACCGATATTGATGAGCCGATAAAGCTCAGATACGTGCAAAAAAATCAGGATGCTTGCTGGCATCCCATCACGGCTGAAATCACTGCGCGCCAGCGTCAATGCAGTGGTGGATCGATGATTAGTAAAACGATCTACCGGAATCTTGTCAGTATCTTTCACACAGCGTTCACTCTGAGTATCTCTTGAGCTCCACACGACCTATGGCAAATCTCTCTGTTTTTAGACCACGTTTGGGCCGGGCAACCATTCTGCGGCGACTCTTCGGAGTGGTTTTAGGCGTCGCACTGGCGCTATTACCATTGATGCAACCGGGGTGGGCGGGCGATCCATTTCGGACCCAGTCACCCGCGACCAGCATTAGCGAGACGAGTGAACAGATTTTTTACGCGATGTTCCGCGATGGTGACTACGTGGTGGCCCGCGAGGCACTGGCGAATGCCGACGCCGAAGCTACCAGCGATCCGTTATTTCACGCTTTGGGGGCAGCGTTTGCTTATCTCGATGCCGACTGGGATGGCTTGTACGAAAAAGCCAAGCTGACCGAACAAACGGCCATGCAGCTTTCAAGCACGGATCCCTTGCGCAGTAATTTGTATGAGGCCGTCGGCACCTTCTTAGAAGGAGCACATATTTTGCAAACTGAGGGGATTGCTCAAGGTACCCCCAAGGCGTTGGGCATGTTGCAAACTGTATTCGATCGCATGGATGCGGCTGAAGCGGTGGATGCCACGGATCCAGAACTGAGCCTGATCAAGGGCTATATGGATTTGTTACTGGCGGTGAATTTACCCTTTGCGAACCCCGAGCGGGCGATCGCCCGGTTACAAAATTACGGCTATCCCACCTATGTGTCGTATCGTGGCATTGCTTTGGGATACCGTGACCTCAGCCGCGATGCGGAAGCCCTGGCAGCCATTGACGTAGCCCTCGAAGCAGCCCCTGAGAATCCTGACTTGCTGTACCTCAAAGCGCAAATTTTGCGTCGCTTAGACCGCATTCCCGAAAGTATTGAGTACTTTGATCAGGCACTGGCCTATGCCGATCAGTTACCCGATCCCACATTGCGACAACTGGCCTTTGAGCGGTGCAATGTCACCGGCGTTGACCGCACCACGTGCCGTCAACAGGTCGAGGCCGAATACGGGGTTTAATGACGATCGCGCCTGGCCATTAGCTTAGGAATCAGGATTTTATAAAATCCAAGTTTTGTCGGGCAGGTATCTTGCCAGCTCTTGAACAGCCGCGACGGCTGTTCACACTTAATTTAATTCCAATTCCTTAGTAGCAATAGCGATCGCTATCATTAGGCACAGAATGTTCGTTGCCGTTGCGGGTCGCGCCAATCAAGGTCGAAATGACCACACATTGGTTGCGGGCGGCCCCATTTTTGCTGTCGAGGGTGACGGTACCCAGGCAACACTCGACTTCCCCCTGAAAACCAAAGCGAACATAGCGGATGCCGTTCCGCGAACGTAGCGTCGTATCGGCATTGTCAAGCATGAGCTTGGGGCTCAGAACGTTCCAGCCCAGCGCATTCTGTGAGTCGATGCTGTTGGGATGAATGGCCCACTCCAGCCGATTATCAACTTGGCGCAAACTAAAACGCCATGCTTCACGGTGAGTAATGGCATTGTTCTGGGCTTGCAGAATGGCTTGCCGCAGCTCATCGCGTCCGGCTTTGACTTCTTGGTTGAGTTGATATTGCAGCCAAGAGGGCGTCGCGATCGCCGCTAAGATACCAATCATCACCACCACGACTAACGCCTCTATGAGGGTTAAGCCCGCTGGCGATCGCACCAGCAAGCGCTGCTTTGCCCAGCTTGAGCAACGCTGAATCATCATTTTTTCCTGCACCCTAATGGTTCCTTCAGGATGCCCAGATGGAGTGACTGGCGATCGGCGATCGCTCACCCGTCAGCGGCGCGAATGTTAATCCGCGATCGCCCGGTTCCCATAGGCTGTTGGGGCAACAATGCCTTGAGTTTCAAGCCATTGAGCTACCTGTAAAATTTTGGCCTCTTGGTAGGGGGCCGCAATAATTTGAACGCCCACTGGCAGCGACCCGGCCTGCACCACGGGCACCGATAACACCGGGAGCCCAATAAATGAGAGTGGCTGAGTATACAGTCCCAAATGAGGGCGCACCAGCACCGATTGGCCCTCAATGAGCATCGTCTCCTGATCGAGAAAAGGTGCTACGCAAGGGGTTGTCGGCGCAATCAAAATATCCACTTGCTCAAAGACGGCGCGCACTTGGTCCCGAAACCAGCGGCGCAACCGTTGGGCGTGTAAATACCAACTCTGGGGCATCAGGGCTCCGGCCACAAAGCGATCGCGGGTCGCTGGATCAAAATCCATCAGGCGGGTTTGCAAGCGGGGCAAATGCAGCTGACTGCCCTCACTCGCGGTAATCAAATAGGCCGCAGCGCGAGCGCGAGCCGCCTCCGGTAAGGTCACCTTTTGCGCAATTGCTAATGCAGTCGCCACGCTATCCACCGCCGAGGCAATTTCTGGTTGCATACCTCGTTCAAAGTGGTCGCCTAGCAAGGCAATTTTCAGATCGTCAATGCCCTGGTCTAATTGCGGCAAGGTCGGCGTAGGAGCTCTTTCAGTGCAAACGGGATCACGCGCATCCGGCCCCTGCATAGCATCAAAGCTGAGGGCGATATCGCGCACCGATCGTGCAAACGGACCAATGTGATCCAAGCTGGTTGAAAACAGCGCCGCCCCTGCCCGGGACAACCTGCCGTAGGTGGGCTTCAGACCATACACACCACACAAGCCCGCTGGCACTCGAATGGAACCGTTGGTATCTGACCCCAGCGTGAGGGGCACGAGTTGCGCGGCGACGGCAGCGGCTGAGCCGCCCGACGAACCACCAGCAACCCGCTGGGGCGCATGGGGATTAGGCGTTGCCCCATAGTGATGGTTGACCGTCACAAATCCATAGGCATACTCATCCATATTCAACGCCCCGACGAGAATCGCCCCCGCCTGCTCTAATCGCGCGATCGCAGTGGCATCTTGAATCGCGGGCGGATGGTCACGATTGATTTTGGACCCGGCCAAGGTCACCTCCCCCGCCATGTCAAACAAATTCTTAACGGCGAAAGGAACTCCAGCCAGTGGCCCGAGGGGTTGTCCGGCTTGCCTCGCCTGATCAATGGCCTGGGCACGTTTTAGGGCTCGTTCGGCAACCGTCGAGGTAAAACAATTTAGAGCACGATCGCGTTCACTGATGTCGTGCAAAGTCTCCTCAACCAGCGCTTGGGCCTGCACCTCTCCCTGAGTAATTGCGGCGGCGATCGCCGTTGCATTGCTAAAAGACACCATCGCTCGTTACACCATCCATTAAAAGCAATAAGAAACTGGAGCCCTGCCCCGATTACCGCTAAGGCTCAAATCTCGGAGCCGATTCGAGGGTGTCCGGCAGCTCAAACTCCAGAACTGGTTGAGCGATCGCCACCACACGGACAAAATTTTCCACTACTTGCGGCTCGACTGACTCGGGCAACGACAAGCCTAATAACTTAGCCGCTTGTTCAACATAAGTCTGCACCTCAACCAAGCTCATCTCGCCAGTCATTTCATCGGGGGCAGTCATCCACAATCCTCATCACTACAACACCATCAGATTCATGCCCCAGCCAGTGAAAAGCCGCGTGAACATGACTTAGAAACGCGATCGCCATCCAGAAAATGACGTCAAACACTTGACATACAGACTCAACACCAATAGTCAACCATCCACCCAAGATTTCCTCTATCGAGAAAATAAACTTTATTCAATCGAGAACCCAGATCCCAAATCCAGCCAGACTTAACTATACGTTACATTTTTCGGGACAGAAAAAGATCATTGCCATCACAGCTAAGAGACTATGTAAAGACCCACGTCTCAAGCATATTTTTGGACCCTACAGAACATCAACGAACGGATTTCAAATTAGACCTAAGAAATTTCTCTGCATCACAATTCAGTGGCGATTATTCTTTATAGCGCTACCCTGAGTGAAATGGAATGAATTGTTAAAAAAATCTTTAGTCTTTTTATTCGTGTCATGACATGTTATGAAAATGCATTTTTGCTATATGTTTATTTTTCTGCAAGGCTATTTTGCGGCAAAAGCAAATAGCAGAATCCCTAATTTTCTAAATCACAAAGATGCGTTCAAACAAAGCTTTCACATGTTCTTGGCTTACTTTATGGTCATAATTCGGTACTCTAGAGTAGTCATAAAATCCGAGGACTTGGGGTTCTCAAGAGGAGGTAGGTTTTTCGCTCTGTTTGAGTGAACTAGCCGACTGCTCGACTTCATAGGAGTTAGCAATGTCAAGTTCACAACCCAAAATCAAGATTGAAAATCTTGTCAAAATTTATGGGAAAAATCCTGAGCATGCCCTGAAACTTTTTCGGGAAGGGGGAAATCGGGATGAAATTTTGCAGGCCACCGGCAATGTGCTCGGGGTCGCTGACGTTACCCTCTCTATTGGCGAGGGCGAATTATTCGTCATCATGGGCCTCTCTGGCTCTGGTAAATCGACGCTGGTGCGCTGTCTTAATCGCCTGATTGAGCCCACCAGTGGCCATGTCTACATTGACGAAGAAGACGTGGCAAAGGTGGATGTCAAGCGATTGCGAGAAGTACGCCGCACGAAACTTTCCATGGTCTTCCAGCGCTTTGGACTGTTTCCCCACAAGTCGGTTTTAGAGAACACCGAGTACGGCTTAAAAATGCGCGGCGTCTCCCCTGAAGAGCGACGCCAAAAGGCTCTGGAAACGCTGGAAATTGTGGGTTTACGGAAATGGGCAGACTATGCGCCCAGTTCGCTCAGTGGTGGTATGCAGCAACGGGTCGGATTGGCCCGCGCCCTTGCCACTGATGCCCCCATCTTGCTTATGGATGAAGCCTTTAGTGCGCTCGATCCCCTGATTCGCCGAGGCATGCAAGATGAGCTCATGCGTTTGCAAACGGAATTGCAGCGCACCATTGTGTTCATTAGCCACGACATTCAAGAGGCGCTGAAGATTGGCGATCGCGTCGCCATCATGAAAGACGGCTACTTGGTGCAAGTCGGCACCCCTGAAGAAATCATCACCAACCCCGTTGATGATTACATTGCCGCCTTTACCCAAGATGTCAATCGGGCACAGGTTTTGAAAACGGGATCAATTGTGCGCCAAACCGTGCCCTTTATTCTGGGCCAGGGCTCCGCGCGGGCTGCCTTGCAAGATATGCAAACTCACAATCGTCGCCGAATGCATGTGGTCGATCGCCAAGGTCAGCCTGTCGGTATACTCATGCGCCAAGATCTTGAAAGTGCTGTCAACAGCGGTGTCGAAGATGTGTCATCGGTCATGCGCACGGACTTCCCCACCGTGGAAGCCTCTACCAGCCTGGAAGAAATTTTCCACATAGCTCAATCTGGTGCCCCCATTGCCGTCGTGAACCGCAAAGGCAAGTTTAAGGGCGTGGTCGAGCAATCAGACATTCTCGCGAGCATTGGTCGCCTTAGCCAGGAGCCGGAAGTTGACATGACCCCGATTGATCAAGTCGCTGTTTAGCGCGAGCCTGGACGCCGTTTTGTCGCGTCAGCTCACCGATGGCCTCAGTGGCTCTCTCATCGGACTGGTCAGTCCCGCACTGTCAGAGCCACGCTGTAATTTTCTTAAGCTCATGGACACCGCAATTCAAGACTTTTTTAACTGGTTGTTTCTCAACCAGTCGACTGAAATTATCCCCTTAGGCGATTGGATTTCCAGCATTGTGGATTGGGTCGTCACCAATTTCCGCTGGGTCTTTCAAGCTATTCGAGTGCCCATTAGTCAGGCCCTCAATGGCATTGAAGCCTTCCTGCAAGCCATACCCCCGTTTGTGTTTCTGGGGGCTTTAGGGTTATTTGCTTGGCAGTTTGCCAGTCGCAACTTAGCGATTTTTAGCATCGTCGCAATGACTTTTGTCGGGCTGATTGGGGCTTGGTCAGAAACCATGACGACTCTGTCGTTGGTGATCACCGCTGTGGTGCTCTGCATTTTGGTTGGATTGCCGTTGGGCATTGCTGCTGCGCGCAGCGATCGCGTCGAGGCCACCATCCGTCCCGTGCTCGACGCCATGCAGACGCTCCCCGCTTTTGTATATCTTGTTCCAGTAGTGATGCTGTTTGGCACTGGCAAGGTTCCGGGGGTGATTGTTACCTTTATCTTTGCTGTGCCTCCCTTGATTCGTTTGACGAATATTGGCATCCGCCAAGTCTCTGAAGAGACCATCGAGGCCGCCCAGTCTTTTGGGTCTACCCCTGGGCAAATGCTCTGGGAAGTGCAGATGCCCCTTGCCATGCCGACCATTTTGGCGGGTGTCAACCAATCAATTATGTTGGCGCTGTCGATGGTCGTGATTGCCTCGTTGATTGCGGTCGAGGGGCTCGGCCAAATGGTGAACCGGGGCATTGGCCGCTTAGATGTTGGTCTCGCCGCCGTCGGCGGACTTGGCATCGTGATTATGGCGATCGTGCTCGATCGCTTAACCCAAGCGATTGGCAAACCGCCTAAAGACGGGCTCTCTTGGCAAGACCGCGGCCCAGTTGGCGCAATTCGCACCATGCTGGGCAAGCGCCGTCGGGTACCCACCGCCACGTCTTAAAGTCGGTTTGCCATCGTCTTGCCCACCACCATCAGCATCTGTTTACGGTGGGGGCAAATTTTCATTGTTGTTATGCAGTTCAGTTTTCGACATTATGGTTTTCAATTTCGATACTTTCAAATTGCCCATCGCGGCTAATCGTCTCGGCGCAGCCGCAGCCGTAGCGGTGGCGATCGCAGGCGTCTCTGCCTGTGGCGGCGAACAAGCCACCGATACCGGCACAGACTCCGGCGAGACCACTGAAGAAACCGCCGCTACTGGTGACCTGCCCGGCGAAGGCGTCAGCGTTGTACCTGGCTATGCCGTGTTAGAAGAACTCTTTCAGACCGAGATTGTCAACATCGGTCTAGAGCAGATGGGCTATACGATCGAATCGCCTAAGGAGCTCGAATACGCTACCCTGCACGTTGATACAGCAAACGGCGGTATCACCTACACCGCAGCCCATTGGGAAACCTTGCACGAAGAGTTTTTCGCCAACAGCGGCGGCGACGACGCGCTTGAACGCACGGGTACTTACATTGCGAACGTGCTGCAAGGCTACAAAATCGATACTGCCACTGCCGAAGAATACGGCATCACCTCTATTGAGCAACTGCAAGATCCCGAAATTGCCGCCCTGTTTGACACCGATGGCGACGGCAAAGCCAACCTCACAGGGTGTAATCCTGGCTGGGGGTGTGAACTTGTGATCGAACACCAACTGGATGAATACGGCCTCCGGGATACGGTGCAACATGAACAAGGACAGTACTTTGCCCTGATTGCCGACACCATTACCCGCTATGAGCAGGGCGAGCCCATCCTGTTCTACACCTGGACTCCCCTTTGGGTCAGCGGTGTGCTGACAGAAGGTGAAGATGTGACCTGGTTGGAAGTGCCTTACACCAGCCTGCCCGAGGCTCAAGCTGAGGTCACTGAAGATGACACCAGTGCCGAAGGCAAAAATCTCGGCTTTGCCGTTGACCAGCAGGTCATCTTGGCCAACCAAGAATTTGTTGATGCGAATCCGGCAGCGGCCAAGTTCTTTGAACTGATTGAGGTGCCCATCGGTGATGTGAGCGCTCAGAATCAGTTGATGCAAGACGGCGAAGATACCCCGGAACAAATTCGCGCCCATGCCGAAGAGTGGGTGGCCGAGAACCAAGAACAGTTTGACGGTTGGATTGAAGAGGCTCTTGCCGCTCAATAAGCCTGAGACACATTTTTAGGTTGCTCAACCCGCCGGAAGTCTTGCTCCCGGCGGGTTTTTGAATATGCAGAGAGAGGGCACAGAGCGTTGACGGCCAATTTCTGTGATCCATATCAAAGGCAGTAGCCATCACAAACACACAATCGCCTGCGTGATTTGGGGTGGGGATGCGGTGGTTTTAAGTAGCCACATTCCCTGCCCCCAGAATGAAAAGAACTTTTGTGTTATTCCTACTGATCCTGGCTAGCGTCGAACCGCTAGCGAAACCCACCGATCGCTATCAACTGCTCCACGCCCAGCCGCTGATTGGGATTACGGGTTAAGTGACGCAGGCAAGCTTGCCGCATCGTCACCGACCATACCGCTCTGAGGCCCATGAGTTATTCCGGCATGGATGAGTCGCTCAGCTTTTGGGCGCGGAGCTGGCCGCAGGCGGCATCTTTTTCCAATCCCCGCGAATAACGGACGCTGACTGCAACGTGACGTTTTTGCAGTTCATCCACAAAGGCTTGAATTTGGCGATCGCTCGGCCGCTGATAATCCACCTCACTGATGGGATTGTAGGGAATCAGATTGACATGACTCTGAAAGCCCCCCACCATCTGAGCGAGTTCTGCCGCGTGCTGGGGTAAATCGTTCAACCCCGCCAGCAAAATATATTCAAAACTCACCCGCCGGCCTGTCGTGCGGACATAGTCATAACACTCGTCAATCAGTTCCTCAAACGGATACTTCCGCGCACTGGGAATCAACGTTTCGCGCAGCTGTTGATTGGAAGCATGAAGACTGACGGCGAGCGTGATTTGGAGCTTTTCTTCACCCAATCGCCGAATCTGTCCCGGAATGCCCACCGTCGAAACCGTAATCGAACGCTGACCAATGCCGATATCTTGGTTGAGCGATCGCACCGCTTTAACCACGTGCGGCGCATTGAGCAGCGGTTCACCCATACCCATAAACACAATATTGCTGACCCGCTGACCAAAATCTTCCTGCACCGTCAGCACTTGATCCACAATTTCATAGGTCTCAAGATTACGCAAAAAGCCACCCTTACCTGTCGCGCAAAAATCGCACGCCATCGGACAGCCCACCTGCGATGACACACACACCGTCAGTCGCTTTTCTGTGGGAATGCCCACCGTTTCAATCACGCTGCCATCCGTCAGCTTCAGCAGATACTTAATCGTGCCATCTGGCGCAACAGAACGAAAATGCAGATGCGATCGCCCCACTGCCACATCAGCAACCTCCGCCCGCCACGCTTTCGAAAAGACCGTAATCTCAGACAAGCTTCGTGCGTATTTCCCATAAATCCATTGGTGCAACTGCTTGCCGCGATAGCCCGGCTGTCCCTGTGCCTGCACCCAAGCGGTCAACTCATCCAACGATTGGCCCAGCAACGGCGTCACCGTAGCATCAGGGGTCGTGGCAGTCACAGTAGAAGACATGGCATGGGTTCACAGAGGTAACTTCTCTATCCTACTGACTGCCACGCTGAAGCGATCGCCTTCCGCCCCTCCTGAATGCCTTATTCGACAAGTATGAACCGTTGCCACAGCCTGACAACTAACAGGTCATCAGCAAGCCCTACAGCAATCCCTTAAAATTTGTGTCGGGGGTGATGTGACCGCACCCTAACCGCAAAGCAGTTCGGAGAAGTGGAATGGAGACAATCAACTGTGCCGAAGCCTGTAAGAATGGCTGCATTCTGGGGGATAAATGCCCCAATTTAGAATACAAAGAACAGGCTTCCAAATTTATTGAAGAAACCTCCCTCGACCAAATGCTCGCCATGGCGGACGAAGCCGTGCGACGCAAAATGATGGAACGAGCGTCCCAACCGCCCAAGTGGGTGGTGCCAGAAGACTAGTTGGCAACTGCTCGCAAACACCAACAGACAGCGTTTAATGCGTCGCTGACAGCCAGCGATAACTTGCCTCGACTGACAGCGGCAGCATTAAAGCCGCCTTAATTATCGTTACTGCTTTGAGTTGAGATCAGTTCTGGCGAGACCTCATCTGGGGTTTCGCCTTCATCAGGGGTCGCCACCATCACCATCGGCGGCGTCTCAGACTGATAAACGGGCAGATCAAACCAAAAAGTCGTCCCCACGCCGACTTCACTGACCAAATGCACCTGGCTGCTGTGTTTTTCGACGATATTTTTCACAATCGAGAGCCCGAGACCAGTTCCTTCCAGGGTGTGTACCCGGTTTTCGACGCGGAAGAAGCGATCGAAAATGGCCTCTTGATCTTCAGCCGCAATCCCAATGCCAGTATCCGCAACTTCAATGCGGATAAATTCATCTAAACTGTCGTGATGCTGTTCTGTGGGGAGTTGGTAGGCCCGAATCATCACCTGGCCACCCGCTTCGGTAAACTTCAGCGAGTTACCAATCAAGTTACCCAACACCTGTAATAGCAAATCATAGTTGCCCCGCACGGGTGGCAGATTAGCTTCGATTTCATGATGGAGGCTGACTTTTTTGTCCCGTGCGTTGAGCTGATAGGTGCGCAATGTTTGCTCAATCGGTTGCGCCACCTCGACCTCACCAAATTGATAACGACGATTCGACTCTAAGCGGGACAAATCGAGCACATCATTCACCAACCGAGTTAAGCGATCGGTTTCATGATTAGTCGTTTCCAAAAATTCTTGGCGCTCCTCGGTACTCAGGTCATCCCCGTATTCGTGCAAGGTTTCGATAAATGACTTGATATTGAACAACGGCGTCCGCAGTTCGTGAGAGACATTGCTGATGAACTGGCTTTTGGCCTCATTCAGAGCGACTTCTCGCGTCACATCTTGAACGGTAATTGCAATCCCTTTAACATTTTCGCGCGACGGATCGAGCACCGTATTCAGCAGCACCCGAATGGTGCGACTGGTGGGCTCAGTCAACACAATGCGAAATTCCATGCCCTCGGACTCACCCGCTGAGGCCATAAAGAGGGGGCGCGTGAGTTGCACCCGTACCGCATTCGGAAAATGCTGCAAAACCGTGGTGTTGCTGAGGTCACGCCCTTCCCACCCAAAGATGCGTCGAGCGGCCGGATTGACCAACACAACATGCATATTGGTGTCGAGCAAAATTGCCCCATCGGCGAACGTGGAAACGAGTGTTTCTAGCTTGGCTTTTTCAGCGGTTAATTCTTCAATATTTTGTTCTTCGTAGCGCTCCAGGCGCTCGGCCATATCGTTGAAACTGTAGATCAGTTCCCCCAATTCACCGCCCAACGGCAAATCAATCCGCTGCTTGAAGTTACCCGCAGCAATGTTTTTCACCCCAGTAAGCAACTCTTTGATGGGTTGAGTGATGGTGAGCGCATTAAATACCGCACCTAAAATGACCATGGCCCAAATCGACACGAATACCGCCACTGTGACATCGCGGGTCAAGTTTGAGGAAGCGACGACGGTGGGATTTGGGTTAATTCCCAGGGCTAAGACGCCGAGATAATTGCCGTCGTACTTGATGGGCACGAAAACATCGGTCACTTCCCCCGCTGGGGTTAAATGCTGACGAACAAAGGGCAGATTGGCGTTGCGGGCGTAGTCATCCGGCAATTGCATCCGCCGCCGCAGGGTGAGCGAGCTTTGAACGGAGGCATCGGAATAGGGAATCCCAAAGTAAATGGAGCCTTCATCATCGGCATAGAGCATGTACCGCACACTCGACGTGCTCTGATAAAAGCTGTAGGAAAACCGCGCCAGCTCTTCAGTATCCCCTTCATAAACCAGGGGAGCGACGTTGGCTGACAGGAGCAAGCCCAAGTCGCGACCAAACCGTGTGTCATTAAAACGCGCATCTTGCTGAATGGAGTTAACGGCCCAAAACGTCAGACCACTCATAAGTAGTGAGACAACAAGGGTAGCCCCAGCCAGCAAGCGCGTCTGTAGCGTGAAGTCACGCCACCAGCGCATCAAGACATCCTGAGTTTTTTTGAGCAGGCTGATCAATGCTATCTCCAGCTAGCAAATCGTTTACGGTGTTGCCCCAACATGGCTTCGAGCCTGAGACCATAACTCTTAACAGCGACAGTCAATTACTCGCAACGGAGATTTTTTCTGGGGTGAATCTATTGTGGCATGCCAACTTGCATTGGTAACGTGGCTACAGTCAGGATTAGGCCTTAAGGTGCACAGCTATGGCAGTCAAAACCCTGCAAGAAGCGATCGCAGTGGCGCAACGAATTTGGCAAGAGTTGTGGCGGCGACGACGTAGCCTGATTTTTTGGGCAGTCTTTCCCGTCTTGATGCTGGTGATGAACAGCCTGATCTTGGCTGAGCGGGCACAGATTGATACCGCGCTCGCCTATCAACAAGCGGCGGCCCCCACGCTGGTCGGGGCGGCGCTTTTTTTTAGCTGCTTGGGGGGCAGTGTCGCGACTGTGGTATCGGAGCGAGAACAACAGACCCTCAAGCGATTGTTTCTCTCACCGCTCAGCGGCATGGCCTACTTTTTAGGCATTTTTGTGGCGCACTGTGGCATTGGACTGGCTCAAGCGCTTTTGGTATGGGCGATCGCGATCGCCGTCGGCGCTGAGTTTACCGGATCGCTACCGCTAGCTGTGCTGATCATTCTGCTCAGCATTGGCGCATATGTGGGATTGGGCTTTATTTTAGGCACGCAACTGGCGCGACGCACCGAAGACGTGAATGCGTTGGTGGCGGCTTTTGGAGTACCGCTGCTGTTGCTCGGAGGAGCGTTCTTACCTATCCGTCTATTTCCCGATTCGCTACTTTCCCTGGCCGAATATAATCCGGTGTATCACATGATTTTGGCCTTGCAAGCGGCAGTGGATAACACCGAAGACGGCGAGGTAATTGTCCCCCACCTAACTTTTTTAGTGGGCTTTGCAGGGGCAATGCTCATTGCGGGTTGGGCCGCTTACCGACAAATGTTGCGGCGAGAACGCCAGCTGTAAGTGCAACTTTAAAATTCCCCCACAAAATTTCATCCCTGGAAACGGTAGCCTACTTGTCACTCCAGCCACAAACAGTAGTCTATTTGTCAAACGCTTTTTACATTTTGTAAGATATTGATAGCCACTTGCGGAAGTTTGAGGCGATCGCGGGTACAAAAGATGCAACTTGCGAGTGAATTTGTCTCACACGTTCTAGCAAGGGTTGTTTCTCAAGTTGGACGATTGAATCATGAACGAACCGATGAAACTCACGTTGGAGCAAAAGTTTAGCTTGCGCTCCTTTGAGACCCAAGTCGATAAGATGAGCCGTGAGCAAGCCCAAGAGTTCTTGGTCAAGCTATACGAGCAAATGATGATGCGCGAAACCATGTACAAGCAATTCTTGAAGCATGAATGGGGCATCGACTCCGCCGCGTAACGTATCGCTCTGAACGGTTACTGACTTTATCGATCTGTTCTGTACTGATGAGGGACGACCTCCTTCTCTCGCTGAGTTCTACTCAGAATTGAGCTGGGGATGATGGGGCGTTTACCTTATTCATCAACTTCCAACGACATCTCTCGACCTTAGTATTGGCTTGGTTGAACTCATGCAGCTCTCTGTGATTCCTCGCTGTCTGTCAGCGTAACTGGCCATTACATCGATATTTTTGAACCACATCGGCACCATTCTTTTCACAGCCGTATGGTGCTCTCCACTAGACCAACTTTCGTGATTTTTTAGCTGACTCGCAGGCTGCTGCGATCGCCTGCAGAACTGGAAAGCCAGCCCTCCTCACAGCCGTAGAGTCGACAGCAAGAAGGGAACAAAAGCTCACCTTGCAAATTCATTCCTTTGAGTAGTCCGGCTGACTTTCCCCGCTTGATAATGTTGCTTAGCGGCTGCCCTGACCAAGCATTCGCTGCTGGCCTTTCAGGAATTGCTCGATCATCCCCCAAGAGTTCATCCCGCTCAAAATGGGCGTTTAGATATTTAAGCGGTTGTTACCGTATCCCCATCTTTCATTGCTGCTGGTGCTTAAATGCATCATGATAAGGACGCTAGCGCTCGGTGGAGTAGCCTTTTGATGTTTCAGAAAGCTCTGATCAGTACTGATTTAGAAGATGGCCTATATCGTTTGGCATATACCATTCCTAGCTTGGTAGAGAGTGGCTTCAAAGACATTACCTTTTTCCACAATGTGCCAGTCGAAACTGATCGCAGCGTCCCGAGAGTGGATGAAGATGAAGTTGCCGCCGCGCAGACCAAGCTCAAAGAGGTGATTCAAGAGGTGCCTGACGGGGTAGATGTCAAGGTCCTGGTAAGCGGCGGTCGGGCCAGCAGCAACATTTTGCAAACAGTTGAGGAGACCGGCTGTGAGGTCCTCTTTTTGGGGATGCCCACCCGCAATATCTTGTCGGAAAAGCTCTTTGGCAGCACCACGATGAAACTCGTGGAGCGGACGCCAGTGCCGATGATGATTTTGCGGCCCCATCTGATTTCGACATTCACGACGGAAGAATTGTCGCTACGCTGTCGCCATCTGTTTCATTATTTGCTGATCCCTTATGACGGAACAGCAGGCTCCACAGAGTTTTTAGAGGCCCTCAAAGCCAGAATTCAGCAAAATCCGCCCCCAGCCGATCATCAATACTGGCTGCTTTGGGTGATTGACGACAACATTCGCCGGGAATTGCAGGGGGATCGTCCCATGGAGGATGCCCGCCAACGCTTGGAAAAAGCCGCTGAAATGTTGCGGGAACTGAATCTTAAGGTGGAAACCTTGGTGGTCGAGGGAGACCCACTGACGGAAATCTTGCGGGCAGCTGACCGTCACGATATCGGGGCGATCGCGACCTCTTCGCGGGGCATCGGCGGCTTACTGCGCTGGTCAGTGCCTAGCTTGACTCGTGAAATTTTGCGCCATAGCTGGCATCCGGTGCTGTATTTCCCAAAAGCTGATTAAGGCAGAAATCCAGCGCCGTCTCTCCCAACGGCTTAAAGCTGTCGTTGACTCAGAGCTGGCCACAGCGGCAGACATATCAATCAGTATCGAGATACAACGACTCTAAATGCTGTAAGACTTTTTCCTTGAGGTTGTTGTTGAGTTCATCGCGCAGCATTTGTTTGCTGAAATTTGGGCTGCCCACCGATGGCTGAGTACGGGCCGTCATGACCCAGCTTTGCAGCATCTTTTGTTGCGGGGCAGCGATGCTACAAGTGACCACGTGGGCACATTTTTGGGGTTCCTGGGTCGAAAAGTAGAGGACTTTGTACTCTCCACTTTGGCCCAAATGGAAGGCAATTTCCTGGCCTGCCTGAGTTTTGAGATCGAGGAAGCAGGGGAGCCAACGCGGTCCATGCTTGGGACTATACAAGACCGTGAGCCACAGCGCCATGGGATGAGGTGACATAGTGCAAATAAAGGTGTTGTAGCGCGTTCCTCGCAGGCGCTTGGCAATCTCGTCCGGCGGCATCATCACCCACAACGTCGAGAGTGCACCGTCACGACTTTGGAGAATATGGGGAAAGACAATTTCGGCGATCGGTTTATTCGGCGGCCACGAGGCGAGGCGACAGACATCCCCTTCAGTCGTTGATAACGCATCGGAGGGAATTTCAGCCGGCCTCTCTTTTTTAGCTTTGGGGGAGATCGGCACGCGCGATAACGCTGCCCCAATTCGTTGTCCGACCCGAAAGCCTGTACCGTATCGCTGTTCTAGCGGTTCCAGGGTGTTGAGAATCGCCACAATATTTTGCGGGCGTTTATCTACCTGTTTTTCCAAGCAGCTCATCACCAAGTTTTCTAACACCTGGGGAATTTGCAAATCTGGGGCGGCCTGGCTCATCGGCGTCGGCGGCTCGGTATGGTGCACCTTATACCAACCGCCAAAAGTGTGGCTTGCAGCCCGCAGCGGCAAATGCCCTGTCAGCATTTGGTACATCAAGATTCCCAGGCTGTAGATGTCAGAGCGGTTGTCCAGTTCTTTGCCTTCCATTTGCTCGGGCGAGGCATAGGCCAGCGTTCCCATAAAGGAACTGGTCTGTTCGCTATCGGTCTGCATCAGCTTGGCGATGCCAAAATCCAGGACTTTAGCCAGTTCACCGAGGGTCGGGTCTTGAGTGACCAAAATATTGCTGGGTTTGATATCTCGATGAATGATGGGAACAGGGCGATCGTAGCCGCGGACACGAATCCCGTCATGGGCGGATTTAAGACCTAAGCAAATTTGACGAATGATGCCTAAAATCGGGGCAGCGGGAGCGCTTTTTGACTGATTAAGATGCTGAGGCTTTCTCCTTGCAAATATTCCATCACGTAGAACGGGATGTCATCTTCGTTGACGCCGTAATCAGTGACGCGCACTACGTGAATACTGTTTTGTCCGAGTTGAGCGCAGGTGGTGGCTTCTTGCACAAAGCGATCGCGCATCTTATCGGTCAGCAAGGTTTGGGATAGAAATTTAACCGCAACGATGACCCCTCCCAACAACGTGTCTTCTGCCCGATAGACCTTGCCCATCGCGCCTTGCCCTACAAGTTCCATCAGCTCGTAGCGATTCGCAAGTTTTTGCCCAATATTGGGATCTGTCATAGTTGATGCCGCAAGCGCACAAGTTGCAAGTTGAGTAGTCAAATGATTCACCGCGATCATCCCAAGAGCTCAGTCACCCCCAGCTTGAGATATGGTTGGGTCTAACTCCGGCTCTA
Source organism: Leptolyngbya iicbica LK (assembly GCF_004212215.1). Lineage (NCBI taxonomy): Bacteria > Bacillati > Cyanobacteriota > Cyanophyceae > Leptolyngbyales > Leptolyngbyaceae > Leptolyngbya > Leptolyngbya iicbica. The sequence continues at coordinate 44,383 of NZ_QVFV01000008.1, read as the reverse complement.
GCGGAGGGAGCATTCAGCTCAAATGAATCGCAATGATCAGGTGACGAATGAGCAGTCAGACATCTCCGTACCTGACTCATACCAACCGCCATCTTAGCGATGCCGGGTCAATAGTAGGTCGGAGAAGCGATGCTGAAACGATTGTCCTTTCTGCTACAGACAGTAAATGCACCGGAATCTAGCGGCAGAAAGCGGCAACCATTAAAGGGTTTACGATCCCTGATTGGCGATCGCCTCCCCCTGACCGCTTTAACTTAAGCAAGTAGGTTCAAGATACCCAATGTCGGGACACCTCTACCGATTATTGCCTCTCTAGGTTAGCCTCAATTGCAGTGGTTAGATAATGCCCCGCCATGATGCCACTAGAGAGGTGGTAATGCGCTTCACCCACTTGGTATAAGGTTTCAAACCCAGTCCGCCGTTGGCGATCGCCCAAACACCAATACCGCTGAACGACTGAGGCAGGGGCGACCCAACCTTCACCTTCGACCCGACCTAGTTCACTGTGCTGCAAGACAAAGGTGTACTGACGTTCGCCACCGGCTAGGCGGCCTTTGTACTGCAATGAAATTTCGTCGTGGTCATCATTCGGAAATGTGAGTTTCATCACCATAGTGAACCAATTATCTCGGCCCCAGGCAATGAGGATCCCTCCTCGTAATACCATCGGCGGCTTATCACGCTCTAACCAATTGCCCTGCAGCGTCCAGCGACCAGGCTCAATTAAAAATGTGTGATCCAAACCGAGTTTCCTGATAAGGCTGATGACTGGCTAATTGCGATCGCGCAAGCAGAGGCCCAAAGATTATCTGCCCCGATTTCACAAACAAGCCTGACAAAAATAGTAGCGACTATCGGCGGCAGTAGCCACTGACTAGTGAGCAAAAAGTTATTAAAGTTACGCGAATATCCGCACGGTTTCACAGCTAATTCAGACTGGGTCAGCTCATGGATTTGGACGGTTCAGCTTGTTGCCAATGCTTATCTCCGCCCTATGCCAATTGAGGCGCTGGGTGTGGGCTGCCATAACTCACCCAGTACTGCTTCCTGGCGTGCCCCCGTCACACTTGGCAAGTTGCCTGGAAAGGCTTGTTGCCGCCAATAAGCCAACACCGCAAAGGCCAGGGCTTCTTTCAGATCGGCGGCGACCCCCGCCGCACTCGTCGTTTGTATAGTGACTGTCGGTAAATGCGCTTGCAACCGACTGACCAGGGATTGATTATGGCTACCCCCGCCACAGAGCAACACCTCATCGGGGAGTTGGGGCAGAAAGGTCTGATAGCTGTGGGCAATGGAGCAAGCAGTGAGTTCGGTCAAACAGGCCAAGACATCCGCCGGGGGCAGGTCATACGCCGCCGCATCTTGCAAACACTGGTTTAAAAAGTCCTGGCCAAACAGTTCTCGTCCGGTCGATTTGGGCGGTAGCTGGGCAAAATACGGATGCGCTAACCAGTGGGCCACCAAGGCAGGATGTGGCGTGCCCTGGGCAGCCCAAGCACCATCGCGATCGTAGGTTTGCTGACCGTGGGTGAATTGGGCAACGGCTAAGTCAATCAGGCTATTACCAGGGCCGGTATCCCAACCGATTACTTTAGGTGGAGTTTGACGGGGGGCCGGCCAGGGAGGAAGCAGGGCCACGTTGCCGATGCCGCCAATGTTTTGAATGCAGCGGGTACGAGTGGGATGGCTCAGCAACGCTAAGTCCACTGGCGGCACCAGCGGCGCTCCCTCCCCCCCAGCGGCGATGTCTGCTTGGCGAAAATTGCTCACGGTGGGGCACTGGGTCAGGGCAGCAATAAGATCACCACGCCCCAGTTGCAGGCTGTAGGCCAGATGAGTTTCTGAGGGAGAGCCCGCAGTACGAGGGCGATGAAAAACGGTTTGTCCGTGAGAGCCGATGAGATCAACCGGCCCATATTGGTCGATGAGCGTTTGCGCGGCTTGAGCAAACTGGCGGGCGATCGCATCATCCAAAGTAGCGAGGTCGGCGATCGCCAACGGTGCGCCTGCTCCCACAGCGAGTGCCTGGTCGCGCAGGGCAGCTGGATAGGCCAGTGTGTCACCGCCGATGACATCTACTTGCAAGTCATAACCCGTGCCCGCAATCGTCGCCACCACCCCATCAATGCCATCTACGGAGGTGCCACTAATGAGGCCGATGACACGCAGGCTAGGCTTTTTCATCATCTTCCAGGGGTAAACGTTCCAAACCGTGGTTGCTGCCGATGACGACCATCACCGCCCCTTTATGCAACTGCGTCACAGGACTCGGGTTCACTTCAAATTTTTCGTCATTGCCGGGGTGAGTAATGGCCAGTAAAGTCACCCCATATTTATTACGCAGATCTAAATCTGCGATCGTGCGCTGATCAAAGGCAGTCGGGACTCGCAGTTCCACAATGCTGTTGTCGGGATCCAGCTCAAAGCGATCGAGAATGCCGGGACGGGTAATCGCTCGCGCTAAATTGCACCCCATTTCATGTTCTGGAAAGACGACTTGGTCAGCACCAACCCGATGCAACAACTTGCCATGGGTTTCGCTAGACGCTTTCGCCACCACATAGTTCACGCCCAGTTCTTTCACATTCAACGTGGTAATGACGCTCTCTTCGATGTAATTGCCGATCGCCACAATCACCGTGTCAAAGTCAGGAATACCCGCTTCTTCGAGCGCCAACCGCTGGGTCGAATCAAGTTGTACAGCATGAGCGGCAATCTCATCCTTCAAGGCTTGGGTCACACTTTGTTCATCTTGGTCAATACCGAGAACCTCATACCCGAGCGCGTTGAGAGTCATGCAGACAGCTCGGCCAAAGCGCCCCAGGCCAATCACGGCAAATTGGCGATTACGAGTCCTTAAACTGCGAAAAAAGCCTAGTGACGACAGATTCACGGAAAACGCTCCTTAGGATCTGGAGAAAAGAGAACAGTCGCAACCGTGCCCCGGTCACTTGACCTTCAGATTTAGTCTACCGATACCTGCGTGACTGCTCGTTACTTTGGCGAAATTTAATTGTGAGGCATTGCCAATATCACTCGCGAGGCAGAGGCGATCGCCCACGGCTACCATCATGCCGCGAGATGACAGACAGCGGAGAGTCGGCCATGAACGAGAGCCCATCACGACTTCGTTTCCCCTCCCAGTAACCTCGCCTGTGGCGATGGACTAAGTAGCCCGACAAAATGTTAGCCTGTCTGAATGACTTCTGGGATGGAGAGAGCCGTGGAGATTCAATTAGGTCGAGGAAAAACTGTTCGTCGGGCGTACGGTTTTGATGAAATTGCCCTGGTGCCAGGTAACCGTACGTTAGACCCTCAATTAGCCGACACCCGTTGGGAAATTGGCGGCATTGAGCGTGAGATTCCCATTATTGCAAGCGCGATGGATGGCGTAGTGGATGTCAACATCGCTGCTAAGTTATCACAGTTGGGTGCCCTCGGAGTGTTGAATCTGGAAGGCATTCAGACTCGCTACGACGATCCCGAACCCATCCTCGACCAAATTGCGGCAGTGGGCAAGGATGAATTTGTCACGCTGATGCAACAGCTGTATTCCAAACCCATTCGCCCCGAACTCATTCAACAACGGATTGCTGCCATCAAAGCCCAAGGGGGCATTGCGGCGGTGAGTTCGACCCCAGCAGGAGCCGCCAAGTTTGGGCCAGCGATCGCCGAAGCGGGCGCTGATTTAATGTTCGTCCAGGCGACCGTGGTTTCCACTGCTCACCTGTCCCCCGAATCCATCACACCGCTGGATCTGGCGGAATTTTGTCAAGCCATGCCAATGCCCGTGATTTTAGGTAACTGCGTCACCTACGATGTGGCGCTTAATCTCATGAAAGCCGGAGCCGCAGGCGTTCTCGTCGGCATTGGACCAGGCGCGGCTTGCACCTCGCGGGGTGTACTTGGCGTCGGCGTACCTCAAGCCACGGCCGTCTCTGACTGCGCCGCCGCCCGCGATGACTTTCAACGAGAGACGGGGCAATACATTCCAGTGATTGCCGATGGTGGCATCGTGACGGGCGGCGATATTTGTAAGTGCATTGCCGTCGGTGCTGATGCGGTGATGATTGGCTCACCCATTGCCCGTTCACAAGAGGCCCCCGGGCGCGGCTATCACTGGGGCATGGCGACCCCCAGTCCAGTGTTGCCGCGGGGCACTCGCATCAAGGTGGGCAGCACCGGCACCCTGGAGCAAATTCTCCGAGGCCCGGCTCAGCTAGATGATGGCACCCACAATCTATTGGGCGCGCTGCAAACCAGCATGGGCACCCTCGGCGCTAAGAACTTGAAGGAAATGCAGCAGGTAGAAGTGGTAGTGGCTCCGTCCTTGTTAACTGAGGGCAAAGTTTATCAAAAGGCTCAGCAGTTAGGCATGGGGAAATAGGGCGATCATCGGTCCCTGATTCTCGCCATTTTCTGGCCTGTCAGCGCTTCGCTGCTAGCGGTAACGGTAGAGAGCATTAACAATTCACAACTATTCGCCAATCGCTTGCGGCTTATAGCCTTGAGCGGTTGGCTTTAACTTGCTTTTATCTTTAGCCAAAGAAACATTAATTTTGACAAGGTTGGGAGTGGCGGAATTGTAACTGTCACACTTACAATAAGGTGTATCGGAGACGAAAGTTTCCGTTCACTCCTCACACCACACTCCGCTCAGACTTTGTCTGGGCGGTTCCTTTTTTTAGGTACTCACAAGGGTTAAGACCTCCGGTTAGCCATGAATGTTGCCGCTCTTCATAGGACGACATTTCCGTTAACCGACAGCAATATGAACGGGCTTGCGTGCCGATAATGATGGTCACAAACGCCAGCCTGTGGCGGCGATCGCGACTCTGCAGTCACGCACCCTCCCGTCATGCCCTACCCTAGAGGGCACATTACCCAATGCTCCCAACTCCCCATGAATTTCCGATTTGCGACTCAAAATGACCCCGCAGCGATTGTGTCGCTATTTACTTCGGTCTTTGCCCGGTCGGAAGGTGAGGCAGAGGGAGCGTTGATTGGTCAACTCGCCCGAAATTTGCTGGCGCAAACCGAGGAGTCTGACCTGGCTTGCTTTGTAGCCGCCGAAGCGGAGCAAATCTTGGGGGCGATCGCGTTTAGTCGATTAACGTTTGACCCGGCGATCGCGGCTTTCATCCTCGCGCCTGTCGCGGTGCGCAGCGATCGCCAAGGCCAGGGCATTGGTCAGGCTTTAATCCGTTATGGCTTGGCAGAACTCAAGCATCAGGGAGTAAGCTTAGTGCTGACCTACGGTGATCCAGCGTTTTACAGCAAGGTAGGTTTTCAAGCGATTTCACCCGAGCAGATCATTCCCCCCTTCGCGCTGTCGCAACCGGAGGGATGGTTAGGGCAATCGCTGAGTGAAGCAGCGATCGCAACCTACTCTGGTCGCTGTACTTGTGTCGCCGCCTTAAGTGATCCCCAGTATTGGTAGCCACCGCCACTTGCTTGAGGGCAGTGGATAGGTAATCAGAATGATCCTCGTCAAGCGCCGAGAAGCGCATCCCTAGCGGCCTGAGAGTTTGACCAAACCAATGCCGCCGAAATAGAGAGAGAGCACTGCGCCGCCCAACAAACTTTGGGTGACGGGGTCGGTCGAGGGGGTCAATACCGCTCCTAAAATCGCCGCCCCGAGCAAAATATAGCGCCAACCCTTCAGCATTGATTGTGAGTTGACAATGCCCAGGAGGGCAAGCAGGAACTGTACTACAGGTACTTGGAAAGCTAACCCCGTACTGAACAGCAACAACAATACGAACTCGAAGTAGCGATCGATCGACCACAACTGCTCCACCACGTTTTCGCCATAGCTGATGAAGAAGTTGAGGGCAGCAGGAATGAGAGCAATGTAAGCAAAAAAGAGCCCCACAAAAAAGAGGACGCTAGAACCCAGAACAATCGGCCCGATTACCCGTCGTTCACGCCGAGTCAGGCCCGGCAGCACAAACATAATGATTTGATACAGGATAAAGGGGCTGGCGATGAGCAGGCCAGAATACCCGGCGACCTTTAACGAGACGAAAAAATATTCTCCCGGCGAGAGCTGTAAAAATTTCGCACCCTTGGCTGGAACCTCCAAGAGCTGAACAATTTTTTCCACAAAGGCAAAACAGCCGATCACCCCGACAATGACGGCAATGAGCGAATAAAAAATCCGCATCCGCAGTTCTTCGAGGTGATCAAAGATCGACATCTCCACATCGCCCGGCACCTCATCCATATAAGCGTCTGGGTCAAGCTCATCGGTGCGAGGCGCTAGGGTTTTGGTCTCGGGAGAAGTGGTCATAGCCAAGGTAAGAGTGGTTCAGGTAAGGTCAAACCCTTATTCATTGTAAGAGTCATCGCTGGTCATGGGGAGGCGAGCGTCTCGGCATCGGTATCCGGGGTCAGCGTCAGGTTACGAACGGCACCGGGCTGCCCCAAGGGTTGCTCTTCACTACCGTTAAAGGAGAATAAAACGCCCCCGGAGTTACCTGACGTGATGCGGATTTCGTTTTCCCCGGTCCAGGTTTCTTGGCTGCCAGCCGCGAGGATGCCCTCGTATGCCACCTCGCCATCCACAGTCACCCGCATCCAGGCGTCTTGTTCCAGGTTGACCGCAAAGGTCAGGCCATCACTAGGGGTGGTGGTAGGGGCATCTGCCTCATCCGGATCTGCCTCATCCGGATCTACCTCATCTGGGGCGATCGCATCTGCCGCTTCGGTAGAAGTTTCGGGGGTCTCCGTGTCAGATTGCGCGGTAGAAGGCTCAGGAGCTGGGCGCGTCACGGCCCAGGTAATTAACCCGACCACGGCGGCGAGGCCGATAATGCCCAAAATCCAGTTACGGCTAGCCCCACCGCTAGACGATGTGGCGAGGCTGCCATTGCTGGGGACGGGCTCCGCTTTAGACAATACTTTTAAGCCGTGCTTGTCTTGCTGCTTGACCACCCCTTCCACCGTGCTGCTGGTGGCTAAGACAGGATCGGGCAGTACAGCGACTGGCGTGGGCTCAAACTGCTGCGAAATCTCGCGACCGTCGAGCCCCAGGTAATCGGCATAGCGGCGGATGAACCCTTGGACAAAAACGGGCTCAGGCAACGATTCCCAGTCACCGGACTCGATCGCGGCCACTAACGCAGGCCGAATAAAGATTTGGTTGGCAACTTCATCGATGGTTGTGCCTTGCTCCTTTCTCAAATCACGGAGATAAGCACCCACGTTGCTAAGTTGCTCCTGCTGAGCTGGATTCACCTTGCACCTTGCCTCTTTCAGGGAAACGGTAATGAATTGCGTCTGACAAGCCACCCATCACCAGCTAATTGTAAAAGGAAATGTTACGTTATTTTGGGTCAGACTGCTGTAAGCGCTCAACCTGGCGGGCGATCGCGGGATTGTAAAGTCGCAAATAGTTCCAGTAGCCACCAAAAACAGCACGAATGTAGTTCTTGGTTTCAGGGAACGGGATCTTGTCCGCAAAATCATCGTCATCGACATAGCCGCCCCGAGCAATCCAGTCGGCGACGTTGCCCGGGCCAGCGTTGTAACTCGCCACGGCATAGAGGGAATGGTTGCTGTATTCCTCATGGGTGTAGTCGAGATACCAAGTTCCCAAGTTGATGTTGTCGTTGGGATCATCCAGGTTGGCAGCCGTGATATCCGATTTCGACCGAATCCAATCGGCGGTATCGGGCATGACCTGCATGAGCCCTGCCGCCCCCACCACAGAGCGAATCTGAGGCTCAAAGCGCGATTCTTGCCGCATGAGCGCCGTGACTAGCAGCGGATTCAGCTGGCGTTCGGCTGACCACTTCGCGATGAGGCCACTGTAGGGAAACGGATACAGCGTTTGCCAGTAGGCCGGATGCTGCTGCACCTCAGCCTGTTGGGCTTGCTCGTCGGGCGCATCGCGCCAGTCCAGGCTGGAAATCATAAACATGCCGTCGAGATTATCGCCCACGCCCACCCGCAAGACCCCATCGGTAAATTGTTCGGTGACGGAAGGATCTTGAGCATTTTCAAACTCAACTTGCCAGAGGGTCCAGGCGTCTTTGTCCTGGCCCAGCAGATATAGTTCTTGCAGCTTGTCAGACCCGGCGGGCAACGGTTGCCGCTGAGTAGGGAGCGCAATATCGGGCTGTAGCGATCGCACCGTTTGAAAATCGCCCACTTCCCAGCCCAGGGTGCTGGCGGCCCGCCAAGCAAAGTAAGACTCGGGATAGTCGCGAATGACTTGCTCCAACCGCTGGGTCGCGCCTGACTCATCCCCCGATTGGAGCGCCCACTTGGCGGCCCAAAAGCCGAGCTCTGGGGCGAGCTCGTCATCGGCGTTTTCCGCCAGCAATTGATCGGCCCACTGGATCGCCGCCGACCAATTCCCCGCATCTCCCGCGTTATGGGCATACTGCGATCGCAACTTGGCCGCTTCTTCGGAACCGCTGTATTCCGCGAGGATGCGTTCGCGCAGTTGGGCCGCCGTGTCGGGACTGTCGAGCGACGCCATAATCGCCGCCTGTTCGGCCAGAGCTTCCGCCGCTCGCTCAGGGAAACGCTCCACCACCTGATCCAGAATTTGCAGCGCCGTTTCTTTATCCACCAGGTAAGACAGTCGAATCAGCCCCAGGGCCGTTTCAGAAGCCTCGGGGAACTCGGCATCTAGCCGGTAGTATCCGGCGATCGCAGCGGCCCGTTGCTCGCCAATTTGCGATCCCCGAGCGGCGCGATACAGTACTTGCGGACTGGCAGGCGCTTGGCTGTAGGCATTGCCCGCCGACTTATAAGCTTGCCGCTCCCAATAGGCGAAGCCCACATCCTGCCACTCTTCGGGGGTCAGTTGGTCGCCATACTTTTCCACCAGCAAATCAACAAACGTCAGGACATCAGGATGATAGATGCCGTGGCGCGTCATGATCAGCAGTAGCCCTTTTTCGTCTGGGGGTTGTGCTGTTTCCACTAAGCGCTTGTGGGCGACTTCGACACTGCGGGGATGGGCGGGAAATTTTTGCAACAGCTGATCCCACTGCTGCGGTTCTTGCTGGCCGAGTTGGTACAACGCTTCCCCAGAGGCAGGATGCTCACCATGCTGCTGAAGGACGGTTTGCCAGGTCGTGTTGGCAGTTTCGGTGTCGCCGCTGGCTTTTTGGGCCTTGCCGAGCTGTATGCGACTGTGGACGGCAAGTTCAGGAAAATCTTCGGGCAGGGTTTCCAACAGGGGCACCGCCGCACCGCCCCGGCCTTGGTCAATCAGATCTTGGGCTAGCAAATAGCGCGCGCGCACCTGTTCTTCGGAGACGGGTTGGGCGGCGATCGCCTGCAATGACTCCGCTCGCGTTTCGGGCGATTGTAGTGCCAAGGACCACACCAGCGAATCGGCTGGAGCCCCCATCACAGTAGCCGATTCGACATCTGCCGCCGGATCGGAGAGTCCCGACGGGTTCGGCAACCAGCCCGCGGCATCCACCAACGCCAACGTTGCGCCGAGCCCCAAGGCCGTTGCCCCCGAAAGTCCAATCCAGGGCATCCAGTTTCCTAACCGCCGCCGCATTGCTGTTTCCCCTTCATTACAAAATCGTGTAGTGCCAGTGCGCTGCCTCTAGCAGTTCTAACAAATCCCCCGTCAAATGCGTTGTTTGCTAATGCGCTTTTGGGGTGGATAACACCCCCTCGCTATCGTTTACCGACAACACGGCAGGGGGCGACAACCCAGACGCCTTGCCGACCTGACTCGAAAATTAGCTGCCCCACCCGCCAGAAAATTGCAGAACCTTCCAAGCTGTAGTCAAATGTAAAAGGTATTTTCTTCACAACAGCGATCGGCCTCCCTATGGATCTCCATTTATCAACTCAGCCCGTACTTGACTGGACTGGCGACTGCCTGGCAATTGGCGTCACTGAGGCAGATTTGCCCCTGTCTGGAGGGTTGGCAGATTTGGACAGCAAGCTCTCGGGTGTGGTGCAAGAGTTGATTGACGAATCTGAGTTTAAGGCTGCGGCTGATAGCAGTGCAGTGATTCGTGTCGGCTCTAGCGGCCCGGTGCGAAAGTTGGCCCTCATTGGCCTGGGCAAACCGGAGGCCATGACGCTCGAAACCCTGCGCCGGGCGGGGGCGATCGCCGCGCGACTAGCTAAAAAAGAAAAGTGCAAAGTAGTGGGCATGAGCCTGCCGACCTGGAACGCAGACACCTCGCTTTCGGCCCAGGGCATTTGTGAAGGGGCACTGCTGGCCCTGCATGAAGATAACCGTTTCAAGTCAGAGAGTGATGACAAAAGTTTTGCCATCGAGCGCATTGAGCTAATTGGCTACCCGAACGAAGCGCCCGCGATCGCTCGCGCCCAGCAGGTCGCCGACGGCGTGATTTTGGCGCGAGAACTGGTTGCCGCCCCGCCCAATGTCGCAACCCCCGCCATGCTGGCCGAGACGGCTGAAGCGATCGCTCGGGATCACGGCATTGAAGTCGAGATTTTGGAAAAGGAAGCCTGCGAAGCACTCGGCATGGGGGCCTTCCTCGGGGTAGCGCAAGCCTCTGATCTGCCGCCCAAATTCATTCACCTGACTTATAAACCGACCGGCACTCCGCGCCGCAAGCTCGCCATCATTGGCAAGGGCCTGACCTTTGACTCCGGTGGCCTCAATATCAAGGCTGGGGCTGGCAGCATGATCGAGATGATGAAGTTTGACATGGGCGGTGCCGCCGCCACCTTGGGAGCCGCGAAAGCGATCGCGCAAATTAAGCCCGATGTCGAAGTCCACTTCATCAGCGCCGCTGCGGAAAACATGATCAGCGGCAATGCGCTGCATCCCGGCGACATCATCACTGCCTCTAACGGCAAAACCATCGAAGTCAACAACACCGATGCCGAAGGCCGCCTGACCCTTGCAGATGCCCTCGTCTTTGCGGAAAAACTGGGTCTTGACGCCATGATCGACCTGGCGACCCTGACCGGAGCCTGTATCGTGGCGCTGGGCGATTCCATCGCGGGTTTGTGGAGTCCCGATGATACTTTGGCAGGCGAAATTGAGGCGGCATCCGTCACCGCTGGCGAAAAGCTGTGGCGGATGCCGTTAGAAGAAAAATACTTTGAAGGGATGAAGTCGCTAGCCGCCGACATGAAAAACACCGGACCTCGCTTTGGCGGCTCGATTACCGCAGCGCTGTTCCTCAAACAGTTTGTGAAAGAGACGGCCTGGGCACACCTCGACATTGCTGGTCCCGTGTGGAACGAGCGCGAAAACGCCTACAACAGTCCGGGAGCGACAGGCTACGGCGTGCGCACTCTGGTGAACTGGGTCTTGTCGTAAGTCTCGTCCAGTCCACTCAAGACCTGCTCTAGCAATACTTGTAAAGTGTCTGCCAAGTCTGGCTTTACAAGTATCGGCAGACGATCTAGCGCAGATACGGCTCGATCGTTATCGACGCTTGGGTGGATTTCTTTTCTGCTGTCCCGGAGGCAGTTGAGTCGGCTGTGTGAACTCAAGTTCAGGTTCTTCGCTGGGCTCTGTCACACAGGGAATCGGATTGTCCCCTTGGCCACATTCTTGCCAACCCCGGCTTTGATTCGCAGGCCCGCCAGTACTAATCAGCTTACTGCTCCCTTCATTGCCGTCGCTAGATTTAATCCTGACGGCAAACATCTGCTCAGAAAAGTCAACAATGCTGAGATCTTGACCAAAAATTTCAAAGCTGGTTTGTTCGATATCGTCATTACCGTTGCGGCCAATTTTCAGGCCCAGGTCGAACAAAGTATTGGTATTGCCGCCACCATTGAAGTTGACGCCGCCGCCTAAGTCATCGACAGCATTGGCCTGTTGCACCGCTTTAGTGATGTCTGCACCAGTGATGACCAAACTACCGGCGATCGCATCGTTCACAAGATTCAACCAAATACCACTGATGTCTCCAGCAACATTGGTTCCCGAAGTGTTGATCGAGGCTGAAATGCGGACACCGCCAGCAATATCCTCGACCAAGAAATCAACTTTGGTGTCGTCTCCCGTAAATTCATTCACGGAAAATGAGAACGAAGCGGCGCTGGCAGGAGGAGCGAACGCTGCGCCCCAACCAACACCAGCAAGGGCCAGCGCCAGGGATAGTACGGGTACTTTCGTTGTCAAAATTTGCTGCCAGTTGAAAGACATGATGGAACGAGGATTGCTAAGCGACTTTTCCAAACGCGGCCCGCAACGATGACCACGACCCAGTAAAATCACTGAGTTCAGAGAGGTCATGGCAGTGCATTTTCCAAGTTTTCTTGTACGTGCTTGTACGACAATACTCCAGACGACAAAAAAGAAGTGATGTAAATCACCAATCTTTATCGGGAATTTACGGATGTGCAAAACTACTGGGAATTCATGGATCGCGTTGTTCTATACCCACCAGCTATGGGTTGTCCCTAACGGGTAAGGATATGGAGCGGAATTTCTAACGAAGAGGCGATGCCGCGATGGCAAAACTCTGTGAACCTGGAA
>NZ_QVFV01000008.1:0-31729 GCF_004212215.1 Leptolyngbya iicbica LK | reverse complement strand
CTCAAAAAAGCTCGAAAATCACATTGGCGCAATCTGGTATTTCATCCACCACTACAACGCATCCTTACAGCTTTAGGACTACCTGAAAACCAGGTGGCAAGGATCTTGAATATTTCAGAAAAGCGAGCCGACACGAAAACCACAAGAAACGACCGATATCGTCAGTATTGATACTCGACCAGGACGATTGACCTCTCCAAGGGAGGGCTAAATTGCGCTGCCAGTGGCTGAGTTCTTGTAAACTTTGACACCTCGTCTAGGCCGTTCGGCTAACCCACAGACTGCAGCGAACAGCACTCGCCACTTGTTGCAGCCAGGCATGAGCAACACCTGCAACTCGAAAGTCATTGTTTTAGAGGCTCACGATCGCGTTAAGTCAGCCGCCACCCGATGGGCACAGGCAAAACCCGAAAACGCCACCGCATTGAGGCCCTGCCCTGGAAAGGTGCTGTCGCCCACGCAATATAAGCCAGGAATCGCTGTCCGGTTGAAGGGCATGTTGAGCAAGCCTCGCAGTTGGTGGTGGGGCATCGGGCCGTAAGTGCCATCCATGCGTCCCAAAAAGCGGCGATGGGTGCGGGGCGTGCCAATGGAACAGTGGTCGATCGCCTCCAATACTCCTGGAAAGACTCGCTCCAATCGCTGAATGAGCTGCTGGGCCAAGGCCCGTTTGTGTTGGGCATAGTCGCTGGGCGATCGCCCCTGCCAGTCACTCATCCAACTGGGAGTAAAGGTGTGCAAAATTTGGCAGCCGGGGGGAGCCAAACTGGGATCTAACAGCGTGGGAATGGAGAGAAATAGCGTCCCGTTGGGCGCTTCCAGATCGGCCCAATCATCCAGCAGGATTTGGTGGCAGTCGGTATCGGGGGGAATCACCGCCGCATCGACGCCCAAATGAACGCTGAGAAAGCTGGGCGCTGCTGTGTAAGCCTGCTGCCAGCGCTGTTCCCGACGGGGTAGGGGCGCATCCAGCAAGGTTTCAAAAGTGTCCCAGCGGGTGGCATTGGAGACGATGCGGTCAGCGGTGTAGCGTTCGCCCGTGGCGAGTTCTACGCCGATCGCGCGTCCGGCCTCGGTGACAATGCGCGTGACCCGCGACTGATATTGGATGTGGCCGCCTGCTTCCTGAAGTCCCGTCGCTAAAGCCTCAGCGATGCGCCCGACCCCGCCCTGGGGATAGTTGACGCCGCCATAGTGGCGATCGCTAAACACCATGCCCGCATTAATCAGCGGCGTTTTGGCCGCAGGCACCACCGACCAGCAGTAGCATTCCATATCTATGAAGTGGAGCAGTTCGGGATCGCGTAAATAGCGCCGCGCCAAACCACCCACGTTGGCAGGCAGGCGACGGGCCAAACCGAGACAGGCCAGGGGATTTTGGGCAAAGACGCGGGCCACGTAACGCGGCTCTTCGAGGGAGAGCAGTTCAATCGAGTTCAAACAATTGAAGACTTGCCAGCAGGTGTCGTAAAAGCGCCGAATGCCCTCGCGCTCGTGGGGAAAGCGATCGCCCAACTCGGCCAAAAACTGTTCGTAATCCCGATGCACCCGCACCGACAAACCGTTGGGCAATCGATAATGCACCTGCACCGGGTCGGGAATGGTTTCGATCTGCTGGCCGACAGCGGCGAGGGCGCGCGTGAGCAAATTCGTGGTGCCCTGTTGCCCAAAGCCAAAAATCATCGATGCGCCCACATCAAACCGATAGCCGTCACGCTCAAAATAGCCCGCACTCCCCCCCGGAATCAGATAACGCTCCAACACCAGCGGGCGCAATCCCTTGGCTGCGAGTTGGGTCGCCGTCACCAGCCCGCCGATGCCAGAGCCGATCACAATCACATCAAAGTGGCTGCCAGTGGGCCAGCGGTGGGCAGTCGTCGGTGAATCTGCAGTCAGCATGGTGCGATCGCCTTAGGCAACGTCAATCTCACTTCATAGAATCCCGTATTCGACGCATTGTTGTCATCGCATTCGCTCATCGACGCAGTATGATAAACGCGATCATTTTGCCAAAACAAAATTTATGGCTCCTCAACTCCGCGTCTTTGTGCCCCCCCATCCCTTGGTGAAACACTGGCTCGGGGTGGCTCGCGATGTCAATACGCCGTCCGCCCTGTTTCGCACGGCTATGACCGAGCTGGGGCGCTGGCTCACCTACGAAGCGGCGCGGGAATGGCTACCCACCTTTGACACCCAAGTGGAAACGCCATTGGCCCCCTGTCCGGCCACCTTTGTGAATCCGGAAGTGCCCATGATGATCATCCCGATTTTGCGGGCGGGCCTGGCCCTGATGGAAGGGGCGCAGTCGGTATTGCCGCTAGCCTCGGTCTACCACGTGGGCTATGTGCGAAATGAGGAAACGCTGGAAGCCAGTTGCTATCTCAACAAATTGCCGAGCAGCTTATCGCCAGAGACACGGGTGCTCATCAGCGAGCCGATGTTGGCAACGGGCGGCACCATGATGACGGCAATGGCCGATTTAGTCGAACGGGGCATTCAACCCGGCAATGTCAGAATTGTGGCGATCGTGGCCGCCCCTGTCGCGCTGAAAAAGCTCGCCGAAGCCTATCCAGAACTCACAATCTACACCGCCATGATTGATGAAGGGCTCAACGAAAACGGCTACATCGTCCCGGGTTTGGGAGATGCGGGCGATCGCACCTTTGGCACTTAAGCGATCGACACTACGCAAACGTCCAGAAATCGGCAACAATACCAGTACGGGGATCACCTTAACCCCCGCCAGCTCTGACGAATTCTGTAATTTCCCATGAGTCAGCAAGACAACTTTGGCAGCGGATTTTTGCTCGGTACGCTCTTTGGCGGCGTGGTGGGCGGCATTGTAGGCGCCGTCGTCGCCTCGCGGGTGCAGCGGGAAATTCCCGAGGAAGAAACGTTTCGGCTCAGTAATGCGAACGCAGGTCACGAAGGGGCCTTTAATCCGTCGGAGGAAGAAATGGAACTGGCCCGTCGGGGACTGGAAGACAAAATCGCCCAGCTCAATTCCGCTATCGATGACGTGCGGCATCGCCTGGGCACCCCTAATGGCCAAGCGCAACCCCACGACGATGTGAATTAGCTCTCTCGAAGGGGACGCACCCCTTGGGTACGTGTTTAGCGTCTGTGTTCGGTTGTCATTCCTCCCAGCAGAGAAAAGGAGGCTTAAGGTAGTGACTATCGCNNNCACCTGCCAACAACGAGGCGACTCGTTCATCGAACAAGTCGCCCAAGCCATGGTGCGGCAAAATCGCGCTGCTTAAATCGACGCTAAACACGTACCCCCTTGGAGGGGTGCGTCCCCTAACATGGGGGTGCGTCCCCTGAGATCAAGCGGCAGATTGGGGCTGGTAGGCGCTGCCGATCCAGTCAAAGTCAATTTCGTTAAGGTAATCGACCACCCAGTTGGCCCGCCGCTGAATCATGCGGTAAGGGTGACAGTGGGCGACCCCAACAACAGGAATACCCGCCTGTTTGGCTGCGGCAATGCCGGGATACCAGGCTTCGATCGCTAAACAGTTGTGAGGCGTCAGCGCCAGGTCAGGGAACTGGTCATTGAGACGCGCGATCGCGATTTCATAACCTTTGGTAGCGGGCTTTTCGTCTGCAACGGCCACGTCTTCTGCGGTGACCCTGACGGCAAAGTTGTCGGCGAGCTGAGCGCGATCCAAGACCCAATCCACCTCGGGGCGGGCAGTTGAGGTGACGATTGCCACCGGAAACCCCGTCACTTTGGCCTGGTACAGCAAGTCTTCGAGACCGGGATAAATGGGCAATCGGGGAATGTCGGCCAGCTGCTGCAAATACTGGTCGGTGAGTTTTGCCAGCAATTCATTCAAAAACTCGGGGGTGGTGACTCGTCCCCGCCGCGACAGCAACCGATCCAGGCAGGCGCGATCGCTCCGCTCCGCACACATCTCAACATACTCTTCGGAGTTGGGTCGCAAATTTTCAGAAAGTAAAATGTCGTCAATCAGGCGACCTTTAAGACCTGTATCTTTGATGACAATTCCGTTAAAGTCCAGTAATAAAGCTTTGAGCACCATAGAGTTACAAACTGGCAATCGGGGCTGACTGTCCATGCAGTCTAGCCCATTGCGCTGTTCCCTCACAGCTACTCACGACCTTAAACAAGGATTGCTGACTGTAAGGCAATTTAGCGTTTCCTTAAACCTATGTGTTTATTAATCGCGGGTTAGCGATCCAGTGTGATCCCCACGTTAGGCTGAAAACCAGTCGTCACCTCTCACCCCAGCCGAGGCGACGGCTCATCGCCTTTCTCCCAGGAGTTCTTATGCTTTCCCAAGCCATGAGCGATCGCCTCAACAAACAAATCAACCTGGAGATGTATTCTTCCCACCTGTACTTACAGATGGCCTCTTGGTGCGCCTATCAGTCGCTCGATGGCTGTGAGGAATTTTTGCGGCTCCATGCCCAAGAAGAAGCGGAGCACATGCACCGCTTGTTGAGCTACATGCACGAGACGGGAGCCTTTGTGGTGTTGGGGGGGATGGATGCCCCACCGACCCAATACGAATCCGTGAAAATGCTCTTCGAGAAAATTTACGAGCACGAAGTTCACATCACCCGCAGCATCAACGAACTCGTCCACTTTGCCAACAATGAGCCGGATTATTCCACGCTGCAATTTTTGCAGTGGTATGTGGCCGAGCAGCACCAAGAAGAGTTTTTGATGAAGGGCATTTTGGACAAGATCAAGCTAATTGGCACCGAAGGGCAGGGCCTCTTCCTGATCGATCAGGAAATTGGGAAACTGGCGACTTCCCCCGCAAAAGAAACGACGGCCTTGACGGGTGGGGGCAATCCCGTTTAAGCAGCAGGATGTTGTCGAGTCCGCGTCTTGTTGAGCAGGCATCTTGCCTGCTCCGGAACAGCCGAGACGGCTGTCCACACTGAGTTCAATTCCCATGCTTTAGTTCCGCACCCCGATCGCCCATCGGGAGTGCTCATATGGTTGAATCGACAGGCAGAGTGATGGAAAGCAGGCGATGCCCATTTCACCCCGGTGTTGGCAAGTTGGTGGACTAGCGGCGGTGTGGAGTGCCGTGGGCGCGCCCGTGATGGCGCTGTGTCCGGCGGCGCTGCCTACCGCGCTAGAGACGATAGCCGCGCAGCCCAGTCTCACCGGAGCGCGGTTAGGCGTACATGTCGAGACGCTGACTGGCGAAGCGGTGGTGAGTCGCGAGGGCGATCGCTTTTTTGTCCCCGCTTCGACATTGAAGCTGCTGACCACGGCGGCGGTGCTCACGGAGTTGGGGCCAGATTACACGCTGCAAACCTCGGTGCTGGGCACTACCAGTCCTGAAGGTCGCACCACGCTACAAGTTATTGGCGGCGGTGATCCCAGTTTTGACCAGGCCAGTTTGGCGGCGCTGGCATCACAAATTGCTCAGCAGCCGATCCAGTCGGTCGATGTTTTGTATGGCGATGATTCCGCCTTTCCGGGCGATGCGGTGAATCCGAACTGGGAATGGGAAGACGTGCAGGCGGGCTACGGTGCGCCCGTGAATGCGCTGATTTTGAACGAGAACGAGATTGTGTTGAGTTTGGTGCCCCAAGGCGTGGGCGAGCCGTTGCAGGTTGTGTGGGATGAGCCGCGCCAAGGGCAGGGTTGGCAAATCGAGAATTACAGCACGACAGTCGCGGTGGGTGAACCGGAATATGTCAGCGTGGGGCGCGAGTTGGGACTGCCTGTATTGCGCGTGTGGGGCCAGTTGATTGCCGGGTCGCCGTCTGAAACCACGTCGATCGCGGAACCGAATCCGGGGCAGGCGTTTCTCGATGCCTTGCAAAGGGGGCTCGCCGCACAGGGCATCCGCGTCCAGCAGACAAGGTTGACCGCAGCTCCGGCGGGCGATCGCTGGACACCCCTTGCCACCATCACCTCCCCGCCGCTGGCTGAATTACTGATCCCCACCAATCAAAACAGCAACAATCTGTACGCCGAGGCGCTGCTGAAGACCCTGGGACGACAGGATGCGGAAGCGACCGATGCGACGGAGTCTGGGGTGGCGATCGCCCGTCAAGTCCTCGCTGAGCTGGGTATGGATGTCTCGGAGTTGGTGATGGTGGATGGGTCGGGACTGGCCCGCAAAAATTTGGTCACGCCCCGCGCCATGGTGGATGTGCTGCAAGGCATGGCGCGATCGCCTCACTTTTCCACTTACCGCGATTCCCTCGCAGTGGCGGGCCTCCGCGGCACCCTGCGGAATCGCCTCAAAGACACGCCCGCTGAGGGCCGACTCTACGGAAAATCGGGAGCCATCAGCCGCAACTTTGCCCTCGCAGGCTACCTGGACCCACCGAACTACGAGCTCCTCGCCTTCAGCATTTTCATCAACAACATCAACGCTCGCGGCAGCACCGTTCGCCCCATCATTGACGACATCATCCTGCAACTCACTGATTTAGATGATTGCGAATAAAAAATGTATCTGAGATTCGCAGAAGGTTTTTCTCCAAGCGAATATTAAAATTTACGGAATGCTTCCCAGCCCATTTGTAGGGGTGGATACGAAGAGAATCTTAGGGCGTACTACCATGACAGAAACAAATCAAAATCAAAACAATCGACCAAGTACAGACACTTCATCGCAAATTGTTTCGAATTCAGAAGAGCCGGAGAGTAGTACAGGAAGCACTGAGCAAAGTGATGCAGAGTCAACTAACCAAAGGTTCCTTGGAATTCCGATGCCTCTTTTACTCGCAATTCTTACTGGCTTAGGAACAGCTTTAGGAGCAGTACTAACGTCAGCAGGAGAGGTATTAACGTCTTATTTGGAATTTGACGCTCAATTTCGACAGGGAAGACAAGAATTTGAATTTGAACTCATTAGGGAAGCCCTAGAAGTTCAAAATCTTCCTCAAGATGTCAATGAGAACGAAACGGAAGGAGATGATGAAGCGGCTAGTGGAGTTATCCGTTTCGCACAAGATTCAAGCTCTACAGAAGAAGATGCCAGTGAGAATCTTATAGAGCAAAACAAAGAAGACAGACTTCGGGCTGCCCAAGAGCTTGAGTTCTATGCTGACATTGGAATCATCAAGAGTCTAGACGCTGAAAAAGTAAGAGAGTGGGCAACAGAAAGAGAAGAAGAACTACCTAGGTTGCAAAGCACCAATTCTGCCACAAGGAATAATCTTGGTGATACGTGTTTCTTCGTCGATCAAACAGTCAGTGTTTATAGTGCACCATCCTTTGATTCAGCCGTAGTAGGTATTTATCCTGTTGGTAGTATCGCCTTTACTACATCTACTTTTGAAGCCGTTTCCATCCAAGAAGGAACTAACGAGTTCATATTAATGTCTATGTTTGACGGCAATTTAGGATGGGTTCCTCGTTCTCCGGCTGGATCTGACGTTTCAAATTTGATCGCTTTGCCACCAAGAGAATGTGCTAATCCAGAAAGCATTAATGCATCTCTTTATAGACCTTCGTCTGATACTGCTGGTCGAGCTCGTTAAATATTTGGAAATCAGTCCCTGGAAAAGAAATCGATCGCCCCAAATATCCTACCGACATCTTCCTTAGTCGTGTAGGGATTGAGCAGCACGACTTTGAGCCAGTTTTGGCCGCGATAGCGGGGGAGCGACAAAAAGGCATTGGCCTCGCGTAGCAGATATTGCTGGAGGTCGGCGTTCCAGGCATCCCACTGGTCAGCGGGGAGCCAGTCAGGACAGCCGCGAAAGCACACCAGATTCATCTCCGGCTGACTCGCCAACTCCAAAAAGGGGCGAGCTTGGATGGCCGTGACAAACGCTTGGGTCAGGGTTTCGCTGGCGGCGATCAGGTCGCGGTAGCCTTGTCGCCCCAGATGTTGCAGCGACAGCCACAACTTGAGCACATCGGCGTGGCGGGTGCCCTGCACAGAGATTTCCCCCAGGTTGACCCAGTCATCTTCCGTATTCATATAGGGTGCTGACACCTGAAAGTCGCGCTGCAAATGGCCCAGGTCGCGAAACAGGACCGAGGCGCAGGTCTTCGTCACATATAGCCACTTTTGGGGATTGAAGGTGACGGAATCCGCCTGCTCGATGCCCCGCAGGCGATCGCGGTGGGCCTCGGAAAACATCAGCGCCCCCCCATAGGCCGCATCCACATGGAACCACAGGTTGTGCTGCTGAGCGATCGCCCCCAACTCCACCAGCGGATCGATATTGCCCGTGACGGTGGTGCCCGCTGTTGCTACCAGGGCAAAGGGCTGCTGTCCGGCTTCCTGGGCCTGGGCGATCGCCGCCTTTAGCGCCCCCACATCCATCTGCGAATTGCGATTAGTGGGAATCGCGATCGCTCCGTCGGTGCCCAGTCCCAACAACATCGCCGCCTTTTGGATAGAGGTGTGAGCCGCTTCCGAGACGAAGAGCACCGGGGGCTTTTCAAGCGGCGACAGACCTGTCTGGGCACAGCGCAATTTGACATTGCGCGCCACCGCCAGCGCTTGCAGATTTGCCAGACTGCCCCCGCTGACGAGGAGCCCCCCCGCGCGATCGCCCAAGCCAAACAGGTGCGCGATTTCCCGCATCAACAGCGGTTCCAGCCGAGAAAAATACGGCGACATTTCCACGCTGAGCATGTTGTTGTTCAGCGCTGCAACGACAAAATCGCCCAAAATTGACGCCGTTGTGGGGAGCGGATCCATGTGTCCCAGGTAGCCAGGATGGGCCGGATTCATCGCCATTGTCAGGGCCTGATCGATGGTCGCTAACAGCGTTGTCGCATCGGCGGGAAGCTCGGGCAGGGCGATCGCGGGCAGGGCATCCACCGGAGGTAGCGGCGACTGCTGGGCGGCCTGGGTGAGGTGGGCCAGGATGCGATCGGTTGCGGCTTGCAAGAGCGCGGCAACCGCTTCCCGATTGTGACCGAGGGGATGAATGAAGGCAGTAGCAGGCAGGGTGGAGAGGGACATGGGAGGCGGGAGGTACGGAGTGTGAGGGGAGGAGGAAAGTAGGGGAGCACGGGAGCAAGGTGATAGGCTTTTAAGCAGTTTTGTTGCCCGTCGCAATTGGACCGCATATGGGAACTCAATCTACGGCTAAAACGATCTTTCTCTTGACGTCGATGGTGGGCTGGCTCATTTTTGGGGCCGCACTCATGTACTTGTTTCCGGCGATCGCCGATCGGCTGGTCAACAATGACCTCACCCACACCTGGATGGCTACCTTATCACGGGGCAGCTACCAACCCATGCTAGGGGTAGTGGTCGGCGGGGTGGCCTGCGCCTTTTCGACGCTGCTGACGGTGGTGTGGTATCAGCAATTTGAAGAGCGGGCCTAGTGTCACTCTAATCCGGTGATGTCTGCCCATTGCCGGGAATAAATTTTTTGAGCAAAAGTGCCGGATTTACCGTCGTGATCGCGGAAATGTCGCTATCATGCGGGCGGATTATTGGTCGATTAACGACAGCGATCGCTGACTCGCAGATACGGATGTTGCGACGGTCAGAGCGATGATATTATGGTGTGTAGTTTTTTTGAACTACCTATAGATATAGAGTTTTTATCAGTCCGACTGGGGAAATTGCGCTATATTTAGCCTACTGAAATCGAGCCGCCCCCAAACATGGTTTCACAGCTTCGTACCCCGTTGACGCCTCCTGTTCCTGAACGATCGGCCCGCATCATCGAGCATCCCTGGTTACATGCGGTCGCTGGCACCGTCCAAGTTTTTACCTCACCCCATCGCACCTTTTTTACCAACGTCATGGTGCAAGCGATGCGCGTCGCTGGGCAAGGTCATTCAGTCCTGATTAGCCAGTTTCTCAAGGGCGGCATTCGGCAAGGGGTCGAGCAGCCAATGCTCTTTGGCCAAGGATTGGAGTGGTTGCGGCCCGATATTCAGCGATCGCTCCAGCAAGGCGACGCTACTGAAGACGAGCAAGCGGCGATCGCCCAGCTCTGGCAACATACCAAAACCGCCGCCATGCAAGGGCGATATGCTCTCGTCGTATTGGATGAACTGAGCCTCGCCATTCAACTCAATCTGATCTCGGAAGACTCAGTGCTCACCTTTTTGCAGCAGCGCCCGTCGCAGGTGGATGTGATTTTGACCGGGCCAGAAATGCCGGAATCACTGCTGGCGATCGCCGACCAAGTGACCGAATTCCGTCGCCATTTCATGCCCTAACCTGTCATGACGCGCCGCTGCATCACCGACTCATTTTTTTTAATGGACACTAGATTCAAGGATTACAACCATGATTAAAAACGACGCCTGGATTTCTCAAATGGCCGATGAAGGGCTGATCAAGCCGTTCGAGCCGCGCTTGATTCGTCATGTGGATATGGGAGAACTCAATGCCACTCGTCCGGTCATCAGTTACGGTCTGTCGTCCTACGGTTACGACATCCGCCTATCGCCCTCCGAGTTTCGGATTTTCCGCCACATTCCCGGCACCGTCGTCGATCCCAAAAACTTTAGCCCCGACAACTTGGAGCCCACCGCCCTGCGCACCGACACCAGCGGCAGCTACTTCATTCTGCCCGCTCACTCCTACGGCTTGGGCGTCGCACTGGAACGCATCCAAGTGCCTGACAACATCAGCGTCATTTGCATTGGCAAATCGACCTACGCTCGCTGCGGCATCATCGCCAACCTGACCCCCGCCGAAGCCGGCTGGCGCGGCCATCTGACGCTGGAATTTTCCAACTCATCCAGCGCGGACTGTCGCATCTACGCCAATGAAGGCGTCGTGCAGTTGCTCTTCTTTGAGGGCGAGCAGTGCGAAGTCAGCTACGAGACTCGACGCGGCAAGTACCAAGACCAGCCCGAGCAAGTGACCCTCGCCCGCGTTTAGGGAGATTGCTGGGAAAGAAGTTCCTACTCGTAGGGTGTGATGAGCGCAGCGTAATGCACCACTGTCGGGTATTTCTGGCTCTCGAGTTCTCCTAAGGTCTGCTTTTATCCAGCAGTCTGCTCGTAGTGATATTGATGATCGCCGCCCCTATGCAATTGCCCCAAGAGGGGCGGCATGACTGCTCGGATAATAGAACCTCACCTAGCCTCTCCTTGCTAAGGAGAGGAACCGGAATCTTGATAAACCTCTCCTTGGCAAGGAGAGGTGCCGCAGGCGGTGAGGTTGAGATCGCGATATTCCGACTGGATATTAGCGCGTCATCAACCGGGCGTCAGCACAATGCGGTAGCGGGGCTTGCCGCTCCGCAGTTTTTCCATCGCTTCGTTGATTTGGCTGAAAGGGAACGTCTCGATGATGGGCTCGATGCTGTGGCGCTGGGTGAAGTCCAGCATGGTCGCGGTGTTGGCGGGACTGCCCAGAGGCGTCGCCGACAGCGACTTTTGTCCGGCAATGAGCGGAAAGACGTGGGTGCTAATGGGCGAGGGCGCAACGCCGACGAAGTGCAAGCGACCTTTGGGACGCAGGGCATTGATGTAGACACTCCAGTCGAGGTCGGCACTCACAGTCGAAATAATGGCGTCGAGGGAGTTGGCGATCGCCCCCAACGCCTCAGGATCTCGCGAGTTCACCACATGGTGCGCCCCCATCGATTGGGCTTCGTCCGTCTTTTCAGGACTGGAGGAAAATGCTGTGACTTCGCAGCCCCAAGCCCGCAAAAATTGCAGCGCCATGTGGCCCAAACCGCCAATGCCAATCACCCCAACGCGATCGGTGGGCATGATGCCGGACTGGATGATCGGGTTAAATACCGTAATGCCGCCGCAAAACAACGGCCCCGCCTTAGTCGCGTCGATGCCATCCGGGAGGGGAATGGCCCACACTTCATGGGCACGTACTTTATCCGCAAAGCCGCCGTGGCGGCCCACGATGGTTTGTTCCGCATTGGGACACAGGTTGTGATTGCCCGACAGGCACCACTCACACATCATGCAGGAACTCGCAAACCAGCCCAAACCAACCTGTTGCCCCACCTTGACGGACTTCACAGCCGAGCCGATCGCCGCCACCCGACCAATCACCTCATGCCCGGGCACCAGGGGATATTCCGAGATCCCCCATTCGTTGTCCAACATGCTGAGGTCGCTGTGACAGATGCCGCAAAATTCGACATCGATCTCGACATCCGAGTCGCGCAGGGGACCGGGATCGTACTCCATCGGCATCAGTTGGCCGCCGGGTTCTTGGGCTGCGTAGGCTTTGATCATGTTGTGCGATTCATAAAGTGATCTGTCGTTAGCTTAGACAAGATTGCTGCAAACCGTCGGTCGCGTTGAGCACTCCTGGTGTCGGGGCAGATCCTCAAGTTGTCGTGAAGTTGGGCAAACTTGCTAAGGAAATCTCTAAGCAAGAAATTACCTGGAAAAGGCGGAGGGTAGGTTGCGGTTGACGCCAGGAAACCCAACACCGTCAAGCTTCTGAGCTTGTTGGGTCTCGTTCCTCGACGCCAACCTACACGGGGAGGTCTTTTCGAGAGGACACCGAGACTCAGAAGTCGAGATACTGCTCCACCCCGTCGAGCATCATCTGCACCGAGAGGATGATCAGCAACATCCCCATCAACCGCTCCACGGCGAGGGCTCCCCGGGGTCCCAACCGCTGAAAAATCCACGGCGAGGCCCACAAAATCACCCCCACAATGCCCATGGAAAACGTCAGCGCCCCGAGCCAGTTGCCCAGCAGTTGAGGGTCAGATTTAGCCATCACCAGCAGGGCCGCGATCGCACTTGGCCCTGCAATCAACGGCATCGCGATCGGCACAATGAAGGGTTCACTATCCAGGCTAGAGGGCATCGCGGAACGACTGGGAAACACCATGCCCAACGCAATGAGAAACAAAATGATGCCGCCGGAAATTCTCAGCGTGTGGGACTCGACCCCAAAAAACGACAGCAGCGGATTGCCGCCAAACAGAAACAACACCATAATGCCGTAGGCGATCAGCGATTCTCGCAGAATGATGCGCTGCCGCTTTTTGGGCGGCACGTCGGACAACAGGGTGTTGATGGTCACCAAGTTGCCAAACGGGTCCAAAATGAGCAGCAACACAATCGCGGCGGAAATGATGGTCATGAAGCTTCCTGACAGCAAGACCTTCTCATTATCAGTACCGAGCTGAGAATTGCGATCGCCGGGGCATAAACCTCAACAATCTACCGAAATCAATGGGTGCAGCATGTCCGTCAGTCGGCGCTAGGCCGTCAGATAGCTCAGGTGGTAGCGATTACGCCCCTGGGATTTCGCTTTGTATAGGGCCTGATCAGCCTGGTCAACTAAGGCCTCGGGGGTGGGGGCGATTGCCGTGGCGTCGGGGGTTGTACCAGCGTGCTGCAGGCAAGCAATCCCAAAACTGAGGGTCACCTGAGAGGCAACGGTCGAAGCGGCATGGGGTAAATTCAGCGCGGCGATCGCCGCTTGCATTTGCTGCACCACATGCAGGGCTCCGACGTCATTCGTCTCCGGCAAAATGATGGCAAACTCTTCACCACCATAGCGGGCAATCAGATCGGCAGGGCGCTGCCCCCCTCGCTGTAGTGCCTGCGCCACCTGGGTTAAACAGTCGTCACCCTGCAAATGACCGTAGTGATCGTTGTATTGCTTAAAACAATCGATGTCACAGAGCACTAGCGACAGCCATGTGTCGTCCGGGCTGCGGGCCCAGCGATACCATTCGCGGGCAAGTTCTTCATCAAAGTAGCGACGATTGGCTAACTGGGTGAGTTCATCATGGGTGGCCAAATATTGCAGTTGTTCGTTAGCGGCCTGCAATTGACCGTACAGGGTGGATTGTTGGATGGCGATCGCGAGCTGATCCGCCAGCCGCTGAGCGAGCTCGACCTGTGAGGCTGAAAAGGTGGCCTCAGGCGACTCTTGCTCATCTTTGAGCAGACTAAAGCTGCCCCATATTTCATCATTCACAATAATGGGCACCAATAACCAACTGCCGGGAAACTGCTCTGCATGTGCACGATTGGCGAGATCATCGACGGTGGCGGTGGACTCAATCAAAACGACTTCACGCTGCTTGAGTCGGGCGGCAAAGGGATTATCGGCATCGGCAACTTCTAAGCCGGTCGTATCAGGCGTCTCCGGTCGGCTGCGATATTCCATCACATGTCGCCAGCAAGCTTGCTCAGGCAGATACTGCACGATCGCGACCCGACTAATCCCTAAAAGCTCATTGGCCTCTTGCCCCGCCCCGGCAAAAATCGTTGCTAAATCCAGGGAACTGCGAATCGCCTGGACAACCCGGCTAAACATTCGCTCTTGAGCCGTTTGTTGCCTCAGGGCGGCTTCGGTGGCCTTGCGGGCAGTGATATCGACCACAATCCCGGTGATAAAGTTCAGCACTTGGCCATTGCGCACCATGACCGCACTCAAATGCACATGCACCCACTTGAGTTGACCGTCTTTACAGACATAGCGTTTTTCAAGCGAGAGCGACGACTGTTCGCCTTTCTGCATCGCTTGCAGGTATTGTTCGCAAGCGGATATTTCGTCAGGGTGAATGACATCGCGGCCATACATCGACAGCAATTCGGTTGGGCTGTAGCCGGTAATCGCCGCGTAGGCATCGTTGACCATTAAAAATCGACCCGACTCGTCGATCATGGCGATGCCCACCGTGCTTTGTTCAAACACAGCGCGAAATTTGGCTTCGCTGTAATACAGGGCTTCCTCGGTGGCTTTGCGGTCGGTAATGTCTTCGTAAGTCCCCAAAATGCCCACGACTTCACCCGCCACATTTTCTAGGGGCACTTTGTTGGTTTCCAGCCAAATTGCCTGACCGTCGGCATTATGCTGAGCTTCGATGATGCGCAGCTGCGGTTCACCAGTAGTCATCACCTCACGATCGATTTGTTGATAGTAGGCAGTTTCTTCTGGTAGCCAGGGCAGATCATGATCCGTTTTGCCCACAATCTCCTCTGGTGAAGCTAGGCCAGCATCGTCGGCCATTTTTTGGTTGCAGCCGAGGAAAACTGACTGGCGATCTTTCCAGAAGATAGACTGGGGCACGCTGTCTAAAATGCGCTTTAGGAGTTGCTGCGATTCCCAGAGATCGGCTTCAGCTTGCTTGCGATCGCTAATATCCAACAGCAAGCCCACTAACTTGACCAGGTGCGGCCCGTTATAAACCAGCTTGACCAGGTCTTGAATCCAAACAATGCGCCCATCTGCCGCCACCATGCGGTATTCAATCTGATGGTCTTGGCCTTGCTCGATACAGGCAGCGCAGTAAGTACAGGCGGCATCCACATCTTCCGGCACCACATGGTCGAGCCAAAAGCCGGGTTCTAGCCAAGCCGCCGTGGGATAGCCCAAAATGCGTTCAGCCTGCGGGCTGACAAAAGTAAATTGCAACGTCGCTGGGTCGGCTTCCCAAACGATGCTGTCCACTGAATCCACCAGGGTTTGATACTGGCGCTGCGAGTCCCGGAGCGCGATTTCCATCGTTTTGCGCTCAGTGATATTCAGCACCATGCCGCAAACGCCATAGGGTTCGCTGGCATCAGGATGGCACAGGGCAAACTTGGTAATCAGTAGGGTTTGGGTACCGTTTTCCCAGGGCACGTCTTCTTCAAAGATGACGGGCTGATCGGCGGCCATCGCGGTGTTGTCGCTGGCTTCACAGGTGACCGCAAACTCGCGGGGCAAGATATCGTAGTCGCTTTTGCCCAGGAGTTCGGCGGCAGGGAGCTGACTCATCTGCTCGTAGGCCGGATTGACATAGGTGTAGCGACCCTGGCGATCTTTCAGAAAAATGCTGTAAGGGGAACTGTTGAGGATGGAACGCAGGCGCGCTTCGCCCTGTTGATAGGCGAGTTCGGCTTGTTTGCGATCGCTGATATCAATATCCACCAACGTGACTAACCAGGTATCGGTGTCGGGTTCGTAGGTCGAGGTGAGTTCAGTCCCGATCCACCGGATAAGGCCATCGCGATGATGAAAGCGATATTCCAACGAGAGGGGACGTTCGTAAAAGATATCCTCCAATCGGGGCAGAAACACAGTTTGCCAATCTTCCTCTACCACCCGGGACTGCCACAAACTGCGATCGGCCATCATTTCAGCAGCGGTATAGCCCAACAGGGTTTCACAGCCCGGCGATATATACAGATACTCAAACTGGCCGTCGCGCTGCAAACGGTAGCTGATGATGGAAGCTTGGGCCGCATTCAGCGTCATCGTGAGTTGGGCTTCGGAGGCTTGTAGGGCCAGTTCCAGGCGTTTGCGACCATTGAGATCGAGCGCATTGCCAATGATGCCCCGCACCTGCCCCGCCAGATCAACATAGGGGGTGAGATGCACCTGATACCAGCGTTGCTCACCCGTATGGTGCGGTAATTGACTATCGGGCAGGGTGTGCGATCGCTGACTGTCCATTACCGCCTGATTCACCGCTATGACTTGCGTCAGCCAGGCATGATCTAAATGGGGATTAAAATCGATTTCGCGATGGCCCACCAACTCCTCAGGGGTGACCCCATGGACGGCAGCCGCCGCTTGATTCGCCAGGAAAAACTGCCCCGTTTCGTCTTTGGCAAAAATATGGTGCGGAATCGAGTCAATGACTTGTCGGAGGAGGGCGGACTGCTGACGAGCCGCAATTTCGGCATGCTTGCGATCGCTAATGTCCATATCGACTGCCGTAACCAGCCAGCAGTCTTGATCGACAGAGTAATGCGACACGGTGCTGCTCGCTAACCAGCGGACATCACCTTGGCGATTCAAAATGCGAAACTCCGCCTGCACCCGCTGTTCTTGAAAATACTGGTCGATTAAACCCGGAATCACCGACACTTGATCGTCGGGATGCACGCGGGTGAGCCACAGCTCTGGGGTAGCCAAAAACTCAGCGGGCGCATACCCATAAATAGTCTCAACCCCAGCCGATACATAAACGTAGTCCCAAGTGCGATCGCGATAAAGTCGAAAACTAAAAATGGCAGCGATCGCCGTGTTCAACACATCATTCAGTTGTGCTTCTGAAGTTTGTAAATCCAGCTCTAAACGCTTGTAATCAGTGATATCGCGAACTGTACCAACGAGATAGATCACGGCTCCAGCGTCATCGACAATCGCTTCTCCCTGACAAGTCACATAGCGACGAGAGCCATCTGGGCGACACACCCCATGATCCAACTTAAACGGCGTCCCCCGCTGCAGGCTTTGCTCAACCGTCTGCCGGACATAGTCCCGTTCACTCAATGGAATGAGTCGAAAAAATTCCTCAAAGGTCGGGGTCGCCGCCGTCACCTTTAAACCAAATATGTGGAACAGCTCTTCGGACCAGTGAATCAACCCAGTGGCGACCTCTAAACGCCAATCACCGACCTGGGCCAGCCGTTGAATCTGTCGCAGTCGGGCTTCGGCGGCAACAATATCCCGTGCCGGAGGTGCCAGCTGCATTGCGATCGTGCGATCGCGCCGATGCCACAACATAGCCAGTAATCCCACCAAGGCGATGCTATGAAAAAACACCAAGACTGTACCGATGCGGTCATAGTATGGCTGTGACTGGGACTGACTGATGTGAAATAACAAATCACCCAGCAAAGTCATCAAAATGACCGTATAAACAGTCACACCGAAATACTTACTCAGAGAGCGTTGCGTTAAGTTCATCTAGAGCGATTTCAAGGTATCAGAAGATGCACATCACTACTGATAATTATCAGTGTCAAGCTTCATCAATATAGACAATGAGACCTATAGAGAAAGCCTCTAAAGACAGGACTCTCTGAGCATCTTATCGGTAATTTCTAGTGAGTTTACTAAATGAGTAGTTTCTAAATAAACGCTGATCAAGTTGTTAAACCCATGTGCAGGCGGAGAAATTATTGTGACTATTTTTTAAAAAGATGCGAAACACTGCTGATAGGGCCATGAGAGGAAAGCTTCATCGAAAATCAGATGAATTTACACTTTTCCGCTGAACCACAAACCTCTATGGATTGTAATTGAGTGTTGTCAGCTGTTAAGCGAGCCTCAAGCCTTAAGGGTTCCGCATAACTGGTTGAAGTGATTCCTGCAACTCATGGAATTGTATAATTTGTGACGTGTCATGTTTTCAGTTCGTCTCAATAGCCGCAGGTGAATAGTAGTTTTGAGGAGATTTGACCAATATTCAAGTCTATTCCCATGAGTCTTGAAAACGTATTCTTATGCCTGATAAATACAAGTCGAGAGTCTCTGAGTCAGGCAAGCTAATACACAGAAACGATGCATCATGGGTGTCACATGATGCAAAAATACGACATAAGACACCAGCGAAGCGAGGGCACCGATGAGCAAACAACGGATGCGATATCAATGGTTTCAAGACGTCCCCCGCAATGTGACTCGGCGCGAATACCAACAGCTCCAATTCTCATACATGGCGGCTTTGGGGTTTGGGATAGCCGCCATGATGTTGTTCGTTGCCGTGGTCACCGGAATGACCTTACAAACGTCTCGCGAGTTAGAAGATACGGAGGAACTCACGCTGGCAGAAGCGCTGGACTATGAGGGCGATCGCCTCGATTTGGTCAAAGTCGAAGGCTTTGTCGTCGCTGATGACCCACCGACGATGCCGGATGATGAAACTCGCGAGATCATTCGCGGTGAACTCACCATTACCGCTCGCCCCCCCGCAGATTCGGGCACAGAGGATAATCCCCCGCAGGAAGTGGTGCTGTACGATTGGGCCGCTGCCGCTGAGCCCGTCTATCTGGCCGAGAGCGAGCAACGTCGTTTGCCCTTAGCCTTTGACCTGTCCGTATTACCGATGCAGGCTGAGCCCGGCCCCATTGAGGCCGAGACGGTCCGGGTCGGCGACAGCGCCCGCACCAATCGTCCTGTGGCGGTGCAGTTTGGTGACGAAACCTTGCCCCTGCCGTTAGAAGCCTGGGGAGAGATTGATACGGTATCCACCGATCTGTCGCGACAGGTGCTGCCCTATGGCGAGTCGGTCGTGGTCATCGCCGCCCTGGAATCGACCCCGAACGGTCCGCAGTTGGTCGATCCGCTGGGAGATCGCCTCCAAGTTCACATCGGCACCGAAGCCGACATTCGCGCCTCAGGTCAGCGCTTGCGAATCGTCTTTGGCCTGCTGGCGATCGCGTTTAGCGTCGCGAGCTTCTTCATTGCGCGATCGGCCCTCCAAGTACGCCAAGAATTCATCCATCGTTCGAATCAATAATCGAACTCACGTAATCTTTGCCAGCCCTGCGAACTGGCTCACGGCTGGCAACCCGCACAACGACAACGGCAGAGCGAGGCACAATGGATTCGGTAGTTGGAGGTATCGAAAATTGCTCATACAGGCTCTCGATCATCCCCTCCACAGCTGCCTGGGCATTGCTGGACTAGCATTGCTGACAGGCTGCTCGCTCGGTCCTGTGACGGCTCCCACCATGACGGAAGCTCAGTGTACCGCCCAACCAGGCTTCATTTTTGTCGCAGGTGGCCCCTTTCAAGCCGGTAGTGATGCGGCGGAACGAGACTATGGCTATCAGATTTCCGCCGAGGCAATCGGGGACACTCCCGCAGCGATCGCGGCGGCCCAACAACGGCTAGAAGCCCGACAATGGTTTGCGGGCGAACAGCCTTCGACTCAAATTGATCAGCCCGCTTTTTGCATTGCGGCCAATTTGGTCACCCAAGCGGACTACCAAGCGTTTGTGGATGCCACCAACCATCGCGCCCCCGACATCTCCGCCGCCGATTATCAAGCGCAGGGCTTTCTCGTGCATCCTTACACAGCGGTGCAGCCTTATCTTTGGCAAGCCAATCAGCCCCCTAGCGATCGCCGCCACCATCCCGTCGTGCTGGTTTCCTATGCCGATGCCCTGACCTATGCCGAGTGGCGAGGCCAGCAAGATGGCGTCACCTATCGCCTACCGACTGAACTGGAATGGCAAAAAGCGGCTCGCGGCACCGATGGCCGCTATTTTCCCTGGGGCAACCCGTGGCAGGCTGAGGCGACGAACTGGGGCGGCAGCGGCCTCGATGGCACCAGCGAGATAGCCACCTTTCCCCTGAGTCGCAGCCCCTACGGCGTCGAAGACATGGCGGGCAACGTTTTCGAATTCACCAGCACGTTAACGAATGACGGCACCCGAGCCGTGATGAAAGGCTGCTCTTGGGATGACCTGCCGGGATTTTGTCGGGCGGCCTATCGCCATACTCGCCCGGTGGAGTCGCGACATATTTTGTTTGGCTTTCGCTTGGTGATGGAGTAATTTTCTAAGGCAAATCCAGCCAATTCTAAGGAAACTCTCAGCTAACCGCGAAGTATCACTGGTTAGATGAAACCAATTCCAACCGGGAATCATTTCACTGAATTGAGGATAAATGGGATGCGGCTTAGTTATTTTAGTGCGATCGCG
The DNA here is from genome assembly GCF_004212215.1 of Leptolyngbya iicbica LK. NCBI lineage: Bacteria > Bacillati > Cyanobacteriota > Cyanophyceae > Leptolyngbyales > Leptolyngbyaceae > Leptolyngbya > Leptolyngbya iicbica. Next base: position 11,430 of record NZ_QVFV01000008.1, on the reverse strand, counting down.
ATCGCAGGTTTGCTCACGACAGGAACGGTAGCTTGCGGCGGTGCTACCACCGATACTGGAGCTGAAGAACAGGTTGACCCTTGTGCCGCCGATCCTTGTGCTGCGGCCGATCCTTGTGCAGCTGACCCTTGCGCCGCCGCCGATCCCTGTGCGGCCGATCCTTGCGCCGCTGATCCTTGTGCTGCTGACCCCTGCGCTGGCTCATAACCCTCGATGTGACGTGGTTGCCAGCGCCAACTGCAACCACTCAGGTTATCTCGATATCGATTCTGAGGATTTCAGCCAGATGGTCTGAAGTCCTTCTTTTTGTCCAGTGCCTGGATACTCGTCAACCAGCGCACTGATCACTCCCCCCGTGCCGCTTCATTGGCATCCTCACCCTTGCCTTAAAACTTTTCAGCCGTTTGCCGATCAGGATCAAATTTGTAGCGGCGATCGCGATCCGTCACACCGTACAAATTAAACGAGACCGCATTTTCATCCCCAAGTGATTCGATCGCGTGAATCGCCCCACTCGTAAAGCCGATCACATCCCCCGGATTAAGCAATAACTCCCCCGTGGGTTCGATGCGATGAGGGGAGTCCGAATCAGCGGCCCGCTGCCAAAACCGATTGCGCTCTTGGCCACCAAGCAAGGCCACAATGCCCCAAGTACCGTGATTGTGAATTGTCGAAGGCGTTCCCGGCTGCCAGGTCACCATCTGGACCGTGAGCGGATATTGATATTCGCGATATAGAAATTTCACCGCCCAGCCGGTCTTCGGCGAGGGGGGGTCATATTCCAACTGCAACCAATAAGAACTCAGCAAAAGCTTGCGGACGAGCGGCACAATCGCTTCAATACGACTGACATCATCTTGATAGTTTTCTAAGACCAGATCTAAGTCAGACAAAAAGTGATAAAGCCGATAAACCTTTTGCGGTAGCTCAATCTCTGCACTCCCAAATTGGCGCAGTTGCCCATCTTCTGTTAAGAGCCAGTTAGCGTTTTCCACAATTGTGATGCTTTTTTTTGACGGTTTAAGGGCGCGGGAATACGATTGCAAATCAGTAATCTTCCCCTATCATCTTGCATCAAGCTGAGAGGCACCTGATATTTTTCTGAGTATCCTCTGTGGTCAGAATTAAAGCCGATTCAGAAGCACATAAAATAACGTGAGGTCGCGGTGGCCCCAGCATTCAGTCGCTCAGCAGCCGACACCTGCCGACCTTACAAACCGGGTTGACTCCTAACATAAACCTCATCCAGATTCAGAAGTGGAGTTTTAGCATCGGCTCGAACCTCACCGCCTGCGCCACCTCGCCTTCTCAAGGAGAGGAACCAGAGTCTTATAAACCTCTCTTTGAGAAGGAGAGGTTAGGTGAGGGTTTCCCAAATATGCCAAACTCCAGTTTTCAAATTGGACTTGGCTTCGGAAAACCATAGATTGCCCCCAGCACACCCCTTTTAAGTGCCTCAACTGAATCAAAACCATATGACAAAGCCCGGATTCTAGCCTTGATGGGAAACAGTATTTTTAATCTTTATGAAGCTGTTTTATTTTCTGGTGACCTAGAAAATAACCGTTTTTCCCAGTGCCCAATGTATTCCTTGAACAGGATACAAATCGTCTCAATTCAGTCTTACTCGCGCTTATCAAAACTTGAATTTATCACCGTTAGTTTGCGAAAAGAGCGGGTCATACTTGTAATTAAGGCTCTCAAGCAACATCAATTACATTGGCTGGGGGCTGCTGCCCTTCACCATGACTGTCACGATTCCGTGGCTACAAGCCGCCATTATTGATCAGCCCCTGACGGCCTCGCCCACCACCTTAGTGAGCGAGGCGATCGCGGCAATGGGGCAGTCCACGACTGGGCCGGCAGCAGACTGCGTGGTGGTATTAGCCGCCCAACAGGTCATCGGCCTGCTGACCGCATCCGACATTGTGCGACTGGTGGCGCAACCCAGACCGATCGCCGATTTGACCCTGGCGCAGGTCATGCACCGCGACGTAGCGATCTTACCCACGTCCGCCCTGAATGATATGCAAAGTGCGATCGCCTGTTTGCAGCAATCGGCGGCTCGATATTGGCCCTTAGTCGACCAGCAGCAGCATTTCGTCGGGTTAGTCGATCGCGATCGCTTATCTCAACTCGTGTTGGCGAGCCCTCAGACCAGCGTTCCCCCGCCTCCCTTGCCGCCCCAGGCGCAACGCTTTGAGGCGTTGGCAGCGATCGCCCCAGTCGGCATTTTTCGCACTGATTTGGCTGCCAACTGCTTATACGTCAACCCCCAATGGTGTCAGATTACCGGCTTGACCGCCGAGCAAGCCCACCAGCAAGAATGGCCGCGAGTCTTGCATCCCGAAGATCGCGAACAGGTCACCCAAGCTTGGTATCAGGCAGTGGCTGAGCAGCGCCCCTTTCATCTGGATTACCGACTGCAACGGCGGGATGGCCAGGTGATTTGGGTGTATGAGCACTCGACCCCCGAGTGGGATGCGGCGGGCAACCTGACGGGCTACGTCGGCACGATTACTGACGTGAGCGATCGCCACGCGGCGATGGCGGCCCTGGCCAGTTCTCAGGAGCTATATTCCAGTATTTTGTCCAGCGTGTCCGACGCGGTCTTCATCACCGATCTGGCGGGCACGTTGATTTTTGTGGGTCCCAGCGTCTCCACCATTTTCGGCTACTCAACCGCTGAAGTCTATGCGCTGGGCACGATTCAGCAACTGTTGGGAGCCGACCTGCATGACCGTGAAACGCTAGAGCAGACTGGCGAACTCACCAATATTGAACAAGTCATCGTCGACCAGTCCGGACGTGAACACACCATTCTCGTCAATATCAAACCAATCGCTGTCGCCGACGGTTCGCTGATGTATACCTGCCGGGATATTAGCGATCGCAAACATGCCGAATTTCACCTACAGCGATCGCAGCAGGTGTACGAAAATGCGGAACGCATTGCCCGCATTGGCACCTGGGAACTCAACCTGGAAACCGAAGAATTGCGCTGGTCGGAGCAAGTCTTTGCCCTCTTTGAGTTCGACGCCGACCAGTTTGTCCCGTCCCTCGAAGGCTTTGCTGCCCGCGTCCATCCCGACGATCGCGCCGCCGTCACCGAGGCCTATGAGCAGCACTTACACCATCATCAGCCCTATGATTTGGTACATCGGCTAGTCATGCCCGATGGCCGGATCAAATATGTGCGCGAGCATTGCGACACCCTGTGGAGCGACGAGGGTCAGCCCCTAATTTCGCGGGGCACCGTGCAAGATGTGACACAACTCAACCGCGCCGAACTAGCCCTCGCCCGCCTCAACGCAGACCTGGAAAAGCAAGTCCAGCAGCGTACTCAGGAGTTGCAAGCCAGTGAAGCCCGCTATCGTGCCCTGATCGACCATGCCCCCGACGCGATTTTGTGGGCCGATGCTGACGGCAATCTGCTCTCGGGGAATCCTCAAGCCGAGCAATTGCTCGGTTATTCCCAAGTCGAATTAACCCAACTGCATTTCACCCAGCTGCATCCGCCAACCGAACTCGCAACCGTGCAACAGGGGTTTGGTGGCGATCGGGTGGAAACCCTGGTGGTGTGTAAAGACGGCAGTACCCACCCGGTCGAAATTACCTCCAGCCGGTTTACGGTTAACGGCAAAACCTTTGTCCAAGGCATTTTCCGCGACATTCATGATCGCAAACTGGCAGAGGCTGAACTGCAGGAGAGCCGAGCCAAATTTCAGCGTCTGGTGGAAGACATTGGCGACAAGTTTGTGGTGTTTAGCCATACCGGCAGCGCCGGTATCTTGACCTATGTGAGCAGCGGGTTTGAAAGCATTTTTGGCATCCCTAAAACCGCCGTATTGGACCAGCCCTGGTTCGACACCATTCACTGGCTGCCGGAAAGCTTAGACCAAGCACTGGCGTCCTGGCAGGCCGTGCTTGAGAGCCCTAGCGACTTCCACAAAAGTGAAATGGCCTTCATCCATCCGGATGGTCGCCAGCGAATTCTGCGCATTGCCGAACATATCGTCCGCAATGACAGCGGTGACATTGTGGCTGTGGATGGCATCGCCGAAGACATTACGGACGCCAAGCAGCACGAAACTCAACTCCACCAATTGACCAAGCGCCTACAACTGGCCACCCAATCCGCGAATTTGGGCATTTGGGACTGGGATGTGGTGCACAATGTGCTGACTTGGGACGATCGCATGTATGCCCTTTACGGCGTCAGCCCTGCCGACTTCAGCGGTGCTTATGAGGCTTGGCAGCATAGCCTGCACCCCGACGATTTTTGCCGGGCCACGCAGTTGATCGAATCGACCCTGGCGGGCGAACTCGATTTCGACATCACCTTCCGGGTCAGGCACCCAGACCAGTCCACCCATTGGATTGAAGCGCACGCCGTGGTCGAACGGAGCGCCACAGGTGAACCCTTGCGTATGATTGGCACCAACGCAGATGTCACCGCTCGCATCGTCGCCGAAAACCGCCTCAAAGAATCCCAGCAGTTTTTGCAAACGGTCCTCGACAGTTTCCCCCTGCAATGTTTTTGGAAAGATCGCCAGGGGGTCTATCTCGGGGCCAATCGCAACTTTGTGAAGACGGCACAGCTCGACAGCATGAGCGACTTGGTGGGAAAAACCGATGGCGATCTGCCCTGGACGCCAGAACAAACGGCGGCTTATCAACTGGATGATCAAGAGGTCATGACCTCGGGCATTCCTAAGTTAGGGTTTATCGAGTCCATTCCCCAACCTGACGGGCGTCCCGGCTGGGCAGAAACAAATAAAGTCCCGCTGCGCAACTTAGCCGGAGAGGTCATCGGCGTTTTAGGCACATTTCAGAACGTGACCGATCGCCAGCAGGCAGCGTTTGACCTGGTCGCCAGCGAGCAGCGCTTCCGCCAGGTGTTCGAGTCCAACGTGGTGGGGATGCTGTTCACCGACTTTAGCGGCAACATTACTGACGCCAACGATCGCTTCCTCGACATTCTGGGCTATACCCGCGCTGACTTTGAGGCGGGGCGGGTGAACTGGCTAGCGCTGACCCCACCCGAATATGGCGACCAAGATCGTCAAGCCATGGCGACTCTGATGGCTACTGGAAAAATCACGCCCTTTGAAAAAGAGTATTTCCGCCAAGACGGCAGCCGCGTGCATGTGTTGGTCGGGGTGGCCCTCTTCTCCCCTGAGGAGCAGCAAACGGTGTGTATCGTGCTGGATATCAGCGATCGCAAAGCGACTGAGCAAAAGTTGCAAAATACCCTGCGTGATCTGTCGGCGTTTCAGCGAGCAATCAACGCAGCCGCGATCGTCGCGACCACCGATCCTCAGGGCAATCTCACCGCCGTGAACGATCGCTTCTGCCAGCTGTCGGGCTACCGCCGCGACGAGTTGTTAGGGCAAAATACCCGCCTGTTGAAATCCGATTACCATCCACCCGAATTTTTCCGAGAGCTCTGGGCCACCATCACGCGGGGCGATCTATGGCGCGGCGAAATCTGCAATCGCGCGAAAAATGGCGACCTGTATTGGGTCGATACGGTCATCGTCCCATTCCTGGATCAGGCCGATCAAGTGGCCCAATATCTGACCATCCGTTTTGACATCACCGAGCGCAAACTTGCGGAAGAACAGCTCCAGCTGACCCGTTTCGTCATGGATAACGCCAGCATGGCGGTCTGGTGGATCGACCTGGAGACCGGGCAATTTGTGTATGTCAATGACTACGGCTGCAACAAATTGGGCTTTACCCGCGCCGAACTGTTACAAATGCGGGTCGTCGATATTGACCCCGATGTGTCGGATGCGGATTATCAAGGGTTAGCCCAACGCTTGCGTCAGGGCGAGACGTTGAACTTTTCCACGCGGCACCAGTGCAAAAACGGCCGGATCTTCCCCGTCAACATCACCGCCAACTACATTCGGTATGACCATGGGGGGCTCATCGTCGCCTTTAGTCAAGATATGACCGAGCGGCAAGCCATGGAAGACGAACTGCGCCAGGCCAAGACCCTGGCCGAAGCGGCAACTCTGGCCAAGAGCGAGTTTTTGGCGAATATGAGTCACGAAATTCGCACTCCCATGAATGCCATCATCGGCATGAGTGACCTGGCCTTGGAAACATCGCTCACAGCCAAACAACGCAACTACATCGAGAAAGTCAAGCATTCCGCGCGGTTGCTCTTGGGCATCATCAACGACATTTTAGATTTCTCCAAAATTGAAGCGGGTCGCTTAGAACTGGAAATCACCCACTTTGATTTGCGCGATATCTTCGCCGACCTGCACGACATGCTCGAAATCACGGCCCACCGCAAAGCTCTGGAACTCCAAATGCACTTGGCTCCGGACATGCCCACCACCTTGATTGGCGACCCGCTGCGACTGCGCCAGATTCTGCTCAATTTGGGCAACAATGCGGTGAAGTTTACCCCGGCGGGGCACGTGAGCATTCAGGGCTCACTGTTGAGCCAGGATGAACATACCGCCACCGTGCAATTTACCGTGGCAGATACCGGCATCGGCATCAGCTGTGAACAGCAACAACGTCTGTTCCAGAGCTTTAGCCAAGCCGATACCTCCACGACGCGGCGATATGGCGGCACGGGCTTGGGGTTAGCCATTTGCAAACGGCTGACAGCCCTGATGGGGGGCGAGATTCGGGCGGAGAGTGTGGCCCACCAAGGCACCACTTTTTATGTGACCCTGCGCTTACAAAAGCCGTTGTTGGGTGAATTGCCAGTTCACACCTCGGACGTCGCAGACAATCAGCCTCCCTCGCTCGCCACGCTGAATGACCAATTGCAAGGGGCTCACCTGTTGGTGGTGGAAGATAACGCCATCAACCAGGAACTGGTGATGGCATTGCTGGCTAGCCGAGGGATGACGGTAGTGATGGCCCGCAATGGTCAAGAAGCGCTGGAGCAGCTGGCTACCGATACCTTTGATGCCGTGCTAATGGATTGCCAAATGCCGGTGATGAATGGGTATGACGCCACGCGGGCCATTCGTCAGCAGCCCCAATTCCGAGATTTGCCGATTATTGCGATGACGGCTGGGGCGTTGAATCGCGATCGCGACCAAGTCTTCGCCGTCGGCATGAATGACTATTTGGCTAAACCTTTCGACATCGATCGATTTTTGCAAACCTTGGCGCGATGGATTCATCCCCAACGCCGTCACCACGCCACCACGACCCAGGCAATAACAGCCCTCTCAGGCGACCACCTACCGTTCATTCCAGGTATTGATCAGCAGCGGGGGCTCATGGCGGTGGACTACAATGCCCAGCTCTATCGCAAGCTCCTCCAACAATTCAGCCAGAATTACCACAATTTTGCCGCCGACTTTTGGACCGCTCAGCAAAGCGACGATCCCACTGCCACGATTCGCTGTGCCCATTCCCTCAAAGGGATTGCCGCCACCCTCGGCATCCGCGACGTACAACGAGCCGCCCAGGTCTTGGAACAGACCTGTCGGGATGCCCCAGACCCAGCCAGCATCAACGCCCATCTCGCCACTGTGATCAACGTGCTGCAGCCAGTCATCGAAAAGTTGCAGGTCTTGGAGCAAGCAACCCCCACCGGGCCGCCACCGCCTCTCGATCTCGCCGATTTGAGAGCACAATTACAAACCCTGCAGCAATTGTTGGAGGACTGTGATACCGCTGCCATGTCGCGATTGGAAGCCCTGGAACCCATCTTGATCTCGCAGCTGCAGTCTGGTCCACTAGTTACGACGTTGACCACGCTACAACAGGCGCTGAATAGCTTCGATTTTGAGACCGCCTCAGCGGCATTGGCACGCATCCAAGCCCACTTTGAGGCGCTGGCCTCTTAGTTTTGATCGTTCGGCTAATCTCGCCGCGATCGCCTGCTGGCTTCACAGACTCGCCATGCGACATCAGTCGGCCAAAGCGATGCCATCAGAAACATTCAGGCTCCACTGGGCGGCTAAAACCTCACCGCCTGCGGCACCTCTCCTTGCTAAGGAGAGGTTTATTCACGTGCTGACAGAAAAAATCTTTCCCAATCCGACAGCATGTCCGGTTCCTCTCCTTGGCAAGGAGAGGTTAGGTGAGGTTCTACAGCTCGTATAGCGTTGCGCAGATAGCTCTGTTCAGCTCTTTGGCAGAAACAGGGGCTTGTCGGGCAGGCATCTTACCAGCTCCGGGACAGCCGAGACGGCTGTCCACACTTGGATGAAATGCCCATTCTTTAAGACTCTCGGACTCTCGGTACCTGACTGCGGATTGCTATAAAACTGCCACGATCGACAGCTACCCCCTTTGACCAACAAACAATGCGTCCACTGTTGTGTCAGGGATAGTTTTCCCGAGGGGCGATCGCGCCCGCTTGACTCAAGCTCTGCCCGCGCTGCCAAATAGGCGAATCTTTTGCGCCACAACCTCCTGCATGACACCCGTGGCCGCTTTTTGACAATCCAGCAAATCCGTCTGCGACCCCGTTTTGCCATACTCGCGCCAAAACTCCAGATACCGCTGCCGCACTTCGGTGTTGACGTTGAATTTGCAGACGCCCAGCTCAATCGATCGCTGAATCATCAGCGCGGGCAGCCCCGACGCCCCATGCAGTACCAGGGGAATATCTAGCAGTTGCCGCACGCGGGCGAGGCGATCGAAATCCAAGCGCGGTGCGCTGTGATATTTGCCGTGCACGTTGCCAATGGTCACCGCGAGAAAATCGACCCCCGACGCGGCGACAAAGGCTTTTGCCTGATCGGGGTCGGTCATTTTGGCTTCTTTTTCCGCCACGGTCATGCCGTCTTCGGTGCCGCTGATGCGGCCAATTTCGGCCTCTACTGTGGCTCCTTGTTGGTGGGCCAGCACGGTCATTTCGCGGGTAAAGGCGAGATTCTCTTCGTAGGAAAATTTGGAGCCGTCGGCCAGCACCGATTGAATGCCCGCCTCTAGGCACATCGCGATCACATCGGCCTCTTCGCAATGGTCGAGATGCACGGACATCGGCACGCTGGCCGAGTCCGCTGCTTCTAAAAAGAGGGCGATGAGCGGCACTCCCCCATACCGGAGGATCTGGGGCAACAGCTGAATAATAGCGGGACTGCGATCGGCCTCCGCCGCATTGACCACCGCTTTCGCGCCTTCGAGATTGTAGAGATTAAACGCCCCCACCGCGTAACCATAACGTTGTGCTTTTTCTAAGATTGCTTGGGTCGAGGTGAGCATGAAGGGAGTGTCGCAGTGTGTGGCTCATTTATTGTCGCCACCCGTCGGCTGTCCGCATCGGTTGGGTTCACAAAAGTAGACTGTGCGCTCAGCCCTCACTGGCTAACTCTTTAGCGATTCACAACCGTCGCGATGCCGCTCCGATCAGTGTAGGAGATCAGCCAGTGATCGCCCCTCTCATCCCAGTAACCGCGATCGCCCTACCAAATCTCTTAAGCGGACTGTTGGGTTGTCAACAGGGCGATCGCAAAATCAACTTAAATAGCTTGAAGAAATCCAAATTTAGTCGTGGCTTTTGAGCATAATCTAATTTTGATGACTATAAAGTAATCATATCAATAAAGAGCACCCAATATCACGCAATAAACTAGCAGTGTCCTGTTTCTGATATCGCAAACTATGTCTACATCCCCAATATTTTGCTTATGGAAATACATATTGCGTTCTTTACGAGGTTGCCCGTCAATAAAATCCAAGAGCATGTTAATGCTTGTCAGATCTAGTAGCTTATTGAAAACTTGTTGATTTTCAGGTTGTCGCAAATAGTGAATCATCGAACCTAGTTCAGTAGAACTAAATTTATCTGAGTCGATGTCTATCTCTTTGGCTTTATTTAATTTCTTGCCCTTCCTATTCTTAGATTCAATCAAGCATGAAATCCCAATATTTTGACAGCTTCTGCGAACGAGATAGACCAATAACTGCTCTAAAGACTTTAGGTAACCAAGTATGACGTATGTTTTTTCAAGAGAGTCTTTATGAAAGTATTTCTTATATAGCCATTCTGAGGAAAAAAAAGACATTGCAAAGTCATCTGACGAGAAAAATAACTTATATGTTTCTTGCTCAAGATAGGTATTTATTAGAGCCTTGAATGCCGAGTTAGACAGATCGTACCTCACACATTCTTTTTCATAGTCGAAGGTTCTAAGTTCATCGGTTAACTGTTGGGAGAAGATCTGTCGGTTCGCCTTTGTGCAGACCTCTGCTAGATCAAACCACTTGTGCCATGTTGAAGCAGATTCCAAGTCCTTCAGAGCAGAGGCCAAATCATCCCACAATTTTCTTCCAAAGTACTGGATGGTAAAATCTTCCAAAGTGATAAAGACATTGCGAGATGCTGTTTGGTTATTCATGTTTGATACCAGAACTTCTCCCTCATTAGAATTCTCAACTAGAACAACATAGGTATTACTGTAATCGGATTGCTTGTTCTTATTAAATTCCCTATACCAGGGGACTTTTGGAAAAGTGACGGTTTGTTCTAGCGAGATGAAGTGCTTATAATTCTTCTCATCACATACAAGTAGACTGCGTCCCTTCGAGTCAGGTTGTCGGGTACAACGTACACCTTGTTCGACAAATAGCTCTAGAAATAATGCTGAAATAGCCTTGTTAAATATGAGGTCGGTCTTCCTGATGTACCTCTGTCCCTTCTTCAAAGCTGCAACGTTATTGAAATCCACAACACTCTTTGGAGCATCCGAAACAACAGAGACAATCGCTTCGTTATAAGCTGTGGCAATCTTGTCGATAACAGTATTTAAAAAATCACTGATAGCTTGGTGCATGTTGATATTTTTCGTTCACCAATCGATCATTCCCAATTTCCAATACTAGGAAAACTTCAATTGTGTCAAGTAATCTTTAGATGTTTGAAAATTTGTGCACTTTGTAAAGAATCGATCAGATGAGAGATTGCCCTACTCCCTTCAGGTACTCAGAACCCCGACTGTTTGAAAAAGCCGGGGTTCTTTTTGGGGACTACACTGCCGCGAGTTCGGAAGCTTGGAGTTTAAAGACGAGGTGTTCATTTTCGACATCAGCGTAGATGCGATGCCACGTTTCATGCCACTAAGATAGCGAAAGGTAGTGTCGAATGCTTTTTCTGACTTGCTCACACAGATCGTAGACTTCCTCAGCAACGGCCTGGTCCGCTGAGAATCCTGGATATCGCACTGCAACGGCGTAGTCTGTCAGCATCCCTAAAGCAAACCGCAAGGTTTCTAGTTCCGGGTCGTGGGGTAGCAACAAGTTCAACAGGGCCGTTAAATCGTGAATTTTGGGAACTGGAATGTCGGTTTCTTGCAGTCTAGCTTTGAGATACTTTTCGGCGCACTGCTGAGCATGAAAGCAGACAGCCTCAGTACAAGGACAAAAGTTTTAGAGCCTGATTAAATTCAGAACGCCGCAGGGAGAAGTCCGAGAAAGTGCGCCTGAGAAAGTCACAAC